>JALTGJ010000291.1 GCA_027077185.1 Spirochaetales bacterium
TTATTGTTGCAGTCATAGCAGTCCTTTACCTTCTTTTGGATTTTGTAGGAATCAGTGGGAGACAGGGATCCCCACTAACAAGAGATCTAATAATTGGAACCCTTTTGATTCTCTTTTTACTTGAAGCCGCAAGGCGTGCTCTGGGTCCGGCTCTTCCAATTGTCGCCATTGTTTTTATGCTTTATGCATTTTACGGCCCATATATGCCGTCAGTAATAGCTTTTAAGGGAGTTTCGCTTAATAGGCTTGTGGGACAACTTACTATGTCAACAGAAGGTGTCTATGGTGTTCCCCTGGATGTTTCAGCAACCATTGTTTTTCTATTTGTTCTTTTTGGAGCAATGCTTGACAAAGCAGGTGCCGGAAAATACTTTGTTGATCTGGCATTTTCTCTACTGGGAGGATTTAAAGGAGGACCTGCAAAAGCAGCAGTTCTTGCAAGTGGCTTAACAGGTATGATCTCCGGTTCAAGTATTGCAAATACAGTTACAACAGGAACTTTTACTATTCCTCTAATGAAAAGTGTTGGATACCCGGACTACAAAGCAGGAGCTGTGGAAGTAGCCTGCAGTACAAACGGCCAGCTAATGCCTCCAATTATGGGTGCCGCAGCATTTATTATTGCTGAATACTGCAATATTGACTATTTCCAGGTTATAAAAGCCGCCTTTGTTCCTGCAATTGTTTCCTATATAGCTCTTTTTTATATAACACATCTGGAGGCTTCAAAACTGGGGCTCCGGGGTGTTCCTCGCTCAGAGCTTCCTAAGTTTTTTCCAACGCTATGGGCAGGTATACATTATCTTATTCCTGTTGCATTTTTAATTTATGAATTGGTAATTAAAAGACATTCACCTCAAATGGCGGCCTTTAGGTCTATTCTTGTTCTTACGGCTCTTATTCCGGCTCAAAATATTGTTGTGGCAATACGTAAAAAAACTGATATTTTTGCAGCAGTTAAAAAAAGTGTAAAGGAAATACTTGATGCACTAATTGCCGGTGGTAAAAATATGATGGGTATTGGTGTTGCAGTTGCGGCTGCGGGAATTATTGTCGGAGTAGTTACTTTAGGTCTTGGTGGTATAATTACTGAAGTTATCGAAGTTCTTTCCGGTGGGAATTTTATTCTGATTCTTATAATAACAGCCATTGCCAGCTTAATTCTGGGAATGGGACTACCTACAACGGCAAATTATATTGTTATGGCAACTTTAACTGCTCCGGTAATAGTTACACTTGGAGCACAGAATGGGATAGTATTTCCATTGATTGCAGCACATTTATTCGTTTTCTTCTTCGGTATTCTTGCTGATGACACACCGCCTGTAGGGCTTGCAGCCTTTGCCGCAGCGGCAATAGCCAAATCGGATCCAATAAAAACAGGTATTCAGGGTTTTACCTACGATATAAGAACTGCAATTCTTCCATTTATGTTTATTTTTAATACAGATCTGCTACTAATTGGAATTACAAATGTCTGGCAGGTTGGATGGATATTTGTAACAAGTATTATAGCAATGTTCGCATTTGCTGCATTAACTCAAGGATACTTCACCCAGAAAAACCGATGGTATGAAGGAATATTACTCGGTGTAGTAGCATTTACTCTACTGCGCCCCCATCTTATGGGTTCTTTCCTTAGGGTTCCATCGGTAATTGCATCATTATTAGCTCTTGGCTTATATGCACTTATTTTTCTTATGCAAATGCCCAGAAAAAAAGCAGAACAGACAATATAAATTAACAGTTGTATTTTTTTATATGAAACTGTAGGAGAGGGTTTTAACCCTCTCCTACTTCTTTACAGAATATATCTAACCAATAATTTTTAACAAATTTTTAACAGTTAAGCCAAAATAATCCTTAACATCTGAGGCAGGTGCAGACAAGCCAAAAGTATCAATAGTAAGCATATCGTTCCCGGATGTAGCAATACCCTCCCATCCTGACCGTACTCCGGCTTCTACAACTATGGTCCTGATATCTGAAGGTATGAGAGTATTTCGAAATGAGGATTCCTGTCTTAAAAACATCTCTCTGGAAATCATTGAAACAACTCTTATATTTTTCTCTGTTGCTTTAGCTGCATCTATGGCAAGATTTACCTCCGAGCCTGTAGCGACAATAGTTACATCAGGAGTTCCTTCACAATCCCTGGCAATATAGGCTCCCTTTCTGACTGTAACAAGCCAATTTGAATCAGCTTTATCAAATACGCTCAGGTTTTGCCTGGTTAGGGCAAGAACTGTTGGACCTTCATTCTCAAGGGCTATTTTCCATGCTTCAAGAGTTTCTTCAGCATCTGCAGGTCGCAAAACTGTTAATCCCGGAATAATTCTTAAAGAAGCCAGATGCTCAACAGGCTGGTGGGTGGGTCCATCTTCACCAACAAAGACTGAATCATGGGTAAAAATATAAACTACCGGAAGTTTCATTAAAGAAGCCAAACGTATTGTAGGCCGCATATAATCAGCAAAAACCATAAAGGTTGCACAGAATGGCCTGAGTCCTCCATGAAGAGCTATTCCATTTGTAATTCCACCCATGGCATGTTCTCTTACACCAAAATGAAACGTTCGGCCAGCTCTGTCTGAGGGGCCGTAGTTACCATGATCCATAGCAGTATTATTGGAAGGTGCAAGATCTGCAGAACCTCCAACAAAATTTGGGACAGCATCTGAAATAACTTTAATGGCCGATCCGCTAATTTTACGGCTTGCTGCACTGTCACCTTCTTTATACTCAGGCCAGGATACAGAAGAAAGATCTACTCCACTGGAAAAAAATATGTCCCACTCTTTTCTAAGTTCCGGGTTTTGCTTAGACCAGTTTGAAAAAAGATCTTTCCATTTGTTATAATCACCTAAAGCACTTTCCTGTTTTACAGCAAAGTATTTGACAGCTTCAGGATGAATATAAAATGATTCTCCTTCCGGTATACCAAGATTTTTTCTTGTTAATGCAATTTCTTCATCTCCCAATGGAGCACCATGAATACCGGAAGTACCGGCTCTGTTTGGAGAACCTTTACCAATAACAGAGTTTAAAATAATCAAAGTTGGTCTTACAGGATCTGTTTT
>JALTGJ010000292.1 GCA_027077185.1 Spirochaetales bacterium
AATCAAACATAGGGTGATTAGGACTTGTACAAAACCTGAAACGGAACATATTAAGATCTACAATATTTTTAACCTGAAAGGTTGTATTGGCAGGGTTTCCAGTGTCTCTTAAATACTGTAGCTATGAAAACAAAATCCGGTTGGATTTCTCCATATCGAGCAATATAAACATCGTTTTCTTACCATGAACAATATATTTTAACAAGTGCAGTGATTGATATCCCTTGGTAAATCTACCCCGACACTTTCAATTTATTATCACGATGCTGCCTGCTCCAGTAAAGAAACTACCATTTTGGGAAGATCAGGTATTCGGATAATCTTTTTTATCTCAGGATGCATCCTGCTAATCTCGATTTTTGATTGTGCCAATCCAAAGAGAATCTCTTTTGAATCTATTTCAGCAAATCGTTCTTCAAGAGTTTCTTTACCTGCAAGAATAATCTGCATGTATTCCTTGTTTTTCAGATTCATTGTCAGTGGAGTATCCGGGAGCATTGTCTTTAAAACTCTCTCTACTGAATTGAATCCGTTTTTCTTACGGTAACCCCGCATAAGTTTTCTAAAAAATTGTTCTAAAATATTATTTGTTCTTTGCGGTTGCACAAGCATTCTGCCAGCGGCCGTTGTGACAACAATTGGATCTGCAAATAGTTTTTCCCAATATGAATCTATTTGCTCAAGTAGCCGATGATACTCTTTATGTTCTGAATATTCTTTACTTTTTAATAGGGATATCCTAAATTTTATCACTTCTTTTTCTATGGTTTTCATGTTCACTGCCAGATCCCCATTATCATTAAGCCCTCGTTTATTTTCAGGAAGGGTTATCCTCATAGCTTTTCTCAACCGGTTGAACACAGCTACTTTTTCTTCCATTCTCAATGAAGCTTCCTTTAGAATAGAATCATTCATAACACCAAGTAAATCATGGGAAATCTTGCTGTATACTTTATTATCTTCCCAGTTACTTTGAAGTTGTATTTTAAATAATTGATGTAACCGAAGAGAAGCTTCCTGCAGTCTTTGATAGAAAACCAGATACGACCAGTCAAATGGAAATCCAAATCCATTACTTTCAGCTTTCTCATCTAATACCCAACATACGAGAGTGTATGCTGCAACAGCACCTACGTCACTCAGCGGACATGAAGCAGACAACATTTCATGTTCTATTCCTCGCACCATATTCGGTACAAGATCTGTTGTACTGGTTATAATTTTTCCCAATCTTTTTTTAGTTCTTCTTAATATTACACGTACATTGTGTTTTCGTAGTCCCTTTCTGATTATATCATTCTCATCTCCGAAGAGATTTTTACCTATAGCTTTTAGAAAATGAAAGTGACAAATGAATGCCGGGACATTCTTAAAAACTTCAGCTACTGCCAGTTGAATACCTTTTCCCATATCACTAACAACTGCCAGAGGAACCCCGTAGGCCTGTTTAATACGCTCAAGAAAAGGAATTAGCTCTTCGGCATTCTCAGAAGGCAAGATTGTATTATCCAATACAATCTTTGTTATCCCATCCAGCACGCTTATTAAGTGGGGACTTCCTCCGTCACAGGTACCATCAAGATGAAGGATATAGCCTCCGTTCATATGCATGTATTTTCCAAGTTTATTCTGGGATAACCGATGGATCAAACCCAGATACAGTACAAACTTTTTTGCAAGAAATGCGATTTCACTTTCCGAAATCCATACATTTCTCTTTTGTAATTTAAGACGAATATCCTGATAGTTCCGGCTCTGGAGGAACAAACTTTTACCTATGAAAACAATGATATCGTAGCCAAAATTACTATTCTCAGGTATTAAAGTCCGAAGCTCATTTGAGTAAAAGATATTCTTGCAGCCCTGACAGTAATACACTGTTTCATGGCCAATGAAATTCCCAATGGCTAACGTGGTTACTTTTTTACCCGGATGTGTCTTCAGCACGTTCAAGCTTTCATGACATGTAGGGCAGGTGCTACTTTCCGGTCTAAAATGTATTACAGCAGAAGTTGGAAAGAGATTTGCTGAAGTTATTTTAAACATCATCTGATCAACTATCCGTCGTAACAGTATTACGATCTCGTATTCTGTTTTTTTTTAGCAATTCCATGTTTCTTAAAAAGTGCAGCAATGTCTCGTGTTTTAACGGTGTGTCCCTTCCCCTGTAGCCCGACGGCAAGCTCTTCAATACTCATATTGGGATTATGTATTAACTCAACCAGAATAATTATTGCCTGTGCATCCGGTGGTAACTCCCCCACTACAGGTTCAGGTGGAAATCTGTTTCGTTTTTGTTGCTTGTATACTTCTTTATCTGAAGAGAAATACACGATGTCTCTGCTATGCCTTTCCTTTTTTATGCCTGATATTTCTTTAAAGTGTGCCAACAAAGAATTGGGGTTTTCCCCGAGAACTTCCCCAAGCTCTTTATTTGACAATCCTTTTTTAGATTGGTGTACCAAATGGATAACTGTCTGTTTACATGTTCCATGTTTAGAAAAGAACACACCCTGGTATTGCCACAACCCTTTCTTGTTAAAAGTTGGAATAGCAGGAAGGGTGTAATAGCGATTATTCTGATTATAACTTGTATGAGCCTGCCACTGTTTTAGTCGCCGCCTGGAGGTAATGTTTGAACAAGAAAGGAGTTCTGATAACTCTTCAATAGTAAAGATTTTTTTTTCACGAAAGGTAGAAAGCACTGTTTCCTCATAAGAATCAGAGTGATTTTTCATAAAAGCACCTCTTGATAATGTTTCAATTTCTACACCTTTAAACAAGATGTATATTGAAACTTTATCATATTACAAAAGAAAAAACACCCCATACAGGCTCTTATAGCCCTTTTTTAGTAATAATCATTCGATACTTTTATTTATTTTGATCAAGTTTCAATTTTACGTTGAAGTTAAAGTCTTGTTCCACATAGATTTAAATTCTTTCCAACCGGATTTTGTTTTCATAGCTACAGTATTTAAGAGACACTGGAAACCCTGCCAATACTACCTTTCAGGTTAAAAATATTGTAGATCTTAATATGTTCCGTTTCAGGTTTTGTACAAGTCCTAATCAC
>JALTGJ010000293.1:0-8531 GCA_027077185.1 Spirochaetales bacterium
GATTAATATAATGGGCGAAGATAGATCATCATATGCATCACTGGCAAAAACACTGACCTGGGAAGATGGCTTTTTGACCTTGCTGGATCAGACTCTGCTTCCTGTTGAGGTTGTTAGTGAAAAACAGGAAAGTATAGAACAGGTTTGGGATTCAATTAAAAAGCTTAAAGTAAGGGGAGCCCCTGCAATTGGTATCTCCGGTGCTTATGGTGTTCTTTACGGGGTAAAGGACCGGACGGATCTTCCTGTAGATAAATTTTTGAAGCAGCTTAAAACCAGTGCGGATTATCTTGATTCTTCCCGCCCAACAGCTGTAAACCTTAGCTGGGCATTAAAGCGAATGGTAGCAAAAGCTGAATTAACAGCCAGGGAAAAACCTGCATCAAGTTCCAGTGATATTTATACAACTCTGGAGATGGAGGCAATTGCAATACACGAAGAAGATAAACAAATTTGCAGAAATATAGGACTTAACGGCAAGGGTTTAATAAAAGACGGCATGGGAGTGCTTACCCATTGCAATGCAGGCAGTCTTGCAACTTCCGAACTTGGAACAGCTACTGCACCAATGTACCTTGCTCATGAAGACGGTATTAAGTTTAAAGTATATGCAGATGAGACCAGACCACTTCTTCAGGGGGCAAGGCTTACCAGTTGGGAGCTGCAGCAGTCAGGAGTGGATGTAACACTAATTACAGATAATATGGCAGCTTTTATGATGAGTAAAGGTGCCGTAGATCTTGTTATTGTTGGAACTGACAGAGTTGCAGCAAATGGTGACACCGCTAATAAAATTGGTACCATGGGAGTTGCAATACTTGCAAAGCACTTTGGTATTCCTTTTTATATTGCATGCCCTTCATCTACGTTTGATTTTGAAACCGAGACTGGAGATGCAATTGTTATCGAAGAAAGAGATCCGGAAGAAGTACTGTTTTTTGGTAAGAGAAGAACCGGTCCGGAGGGTATGAAGGTACGTAACCCTGCTTTTGATGTAACACCCAATGAACTTATTACAGGGTTCATTACAGATAAAGGACTTGTAAAAGCTCCTTTTAAAGAAAATCTCAAGAAAGCTTTTGGCTAGAAGCCTGGTCGGGACTTCGTCCCTGCTCGGCTATGCCCCCACAGGAGATTAAAATGGCTTATAAACAATTAACAGAGGAACTGGTTCTTGATTATATAAAAAATCTGGATCTAATGCAGGAAAAATTTTCTTCCTTTGATAATATCAGTATAAAAGAAGTTGGCGACGGCAATTTAAACTATGTATATATTGTTACAAACGAAACAAATAGGGAAGAGACTGTAATTCTAAAGCAGGCAGTTCCTTTTTTAAGAGTTGTTGGTGAATCCTGGCCTCTGGATATAGAAAGGATGGAGTTTGAAGTAATGGCACTGCGGCAGCAGTATGAATACTGTCCTGAACTTGTTCCGGAAATATATTATGCTGATAAAGAAATGTCTCTGGTTATTATGCAGAATTTAAACAGGCATGCAATTATGCGTGGTGAAATGAACCTTGGAAAGAAATTTCCAAAGATGCCGGATCATATTTCAACATTCTTAGCAGAAATGGTTTTTAAGTCTTCAGACTGGGGAATGGCCGGAAAGACCAAAAAATGGCCCCATCATGATTCTGCGGCAAAAAAAGATATGGTAGCGAAATTTATAAATAAAGATCTGTGTAATTTAACAGAAAATTTTATTTTTTCCTATCCATTATATAAAAGTGATACAAATACCTATACTCCCGGTTTAACAGAGGAAGATCTTAAGGATATACAGGAAAATAATGAACTTAAGGTTAAAGCTGCTTTGATTCGTTATAAGTTTATGAACAATGCAGAAGTTCTTCTTCATGGGGACCTACATACAGGTTCAATAATGGCAAATGAGGAAGAAACTTATGTAATAGACCCTGAGTTTGCCTTTTATGGCCCTGCTGGTTTTGATATTGGGCTGCTGCTTGGGAATATGTTTCTGGCATATATTGCTCAATCCTACAGACAGGTTCAGCTTGGAAATAAACCCTATGAATATAGAAAGTGGGTACTTGATGCCATTGAGGGGATATGGACAGGCTTTGCCCGTAAGTTTGACAGACTCTGGCAGGAAAAAGAGGCAGTGGATAAGTATCCTATGTGGGATTATCCCGGTGGTAAAGAGGCATTTAAACTTTTAAGAGAAACTGAAGTTCTTAGAATATTTAAAGATGCCATTTCTGTTGCCGGAAGTGTTATGATTAGAAGAACTCTGGGGCTTGCAAAGGTATCTGATATTGCAGAAATAGAAGACACCGTTGCCAGAGCAGAGCTGGATAGGTTAGCTCTTGGAATGGGTAAAGAATTTTTGCTAAAAGCTGATTCTCTAAATACAATCCATGAAGTTATTAATATTGCCAAAGGTATTTCTCCTTTAGTCTAAGGAGCTGGAGATTTAATATGATTAAAGAGCCTATTATTCAGGTAAAAAATATTGGAATGTCCTTTGGGGCGACCAGAGCATTGGATAATGTTGATTTTAATTTTTATCCTGGTGAACTCTTAGCCCTTGTTGGAGCCAATGGTGCTGGTAAATCAACCCTTATAAAAATTATTTGCGGTTACCATAGTGGTTATGAAGGGAAGATATTTGTAGACAGTAAGGAAGTGGAGTTAAACTCCCCTAAAGATGCATATAATTTCGGAATCCAGACAGTTCACCAGATTATAAATCAGGGTGTTATTCAGTCTATGACTGTGGCTGAAAATCTTGCACTGGAAGAGATGTTATCTCCTGATCAGCCTGTTTTTTATAACTATCCTGCGATAAGAAAACGTGCTATGGAGATAGCCTCTCTAATGGATCTTGATTATCTTGATATGGATGCTCCTGTTTTTTCCATACCCCAGAGTGACAGGCAGATGATAAGTATTGCAAGAGCATTGTCTTCAAATCCTAAACTGCTTATTCTGGATGAACCTACTTCATCTATTTCTGAAAAGGAAGCAGAACGACTTTTTGCCAGTTTATTAAAATTGAGGGACAGAGGAGTTTCTATTGTTTATGTATCCCACAGGCTTCACGAAATAACCCGTTTAGCTGACAGGGTTGGTGTCTTAAGGGATGGGAAAATAGCCGGAGAACTTGCAAAACCCTTTAGTGTTAAAAATATTGTCCATGCAATGGTCGGCGAAATAGATCAGCATGCAGTACGAAAAGAAGATGTAAAGGCAAATAAGAATAAAATTAAACTGGAACTGAAAAATCTGGTTGTTCAGGAAGGTAAGCCTCCAATAAACCTTAAATTTTATGAAGGTGAAGTTATTGGTCTTACAGGATTAATTGGTGCAGGAAAATCTGAACTTGCAGCAGTTCTTTTTGGGATCGAAAAGCCTTTAAGTGGAGAGATGTACATAAATGGAAAGCTTTATGAACCGGAAAGTATTAAATCCGCAATAAAAGCCGGTGTATTTATGGTTCCGGAAGACAGAAATAATAATGCTGTCTTTGCTGATTTTAATATTAGGCAAAATATTGATATTCCTTTTCTTGATATGTTTTCCAATAATATTTCTGTTTTAAATATATCCCGGGAACGTCAGGAAGCCAGACGAATGGTGGAAGCTATGACAGTCAAATGTGAAAGTGAGGAAGCTCCCATTATGAGTCTTTCTGGTGGTAATCAGCAGAAGGTAATTGTTGCCAGATGGCTTATGACCGAATCAAATCTTGTAATTTTAGATGAGCCTTTTCAGGGTGTGGATGTAAAATCCAGAAGTGAGATTGGGCAGTATCTGCGAAACCATATTGGAGTAAGTACAGCACTGGTTATTGCAACAGATCTGGATGAGGTTATTGATATCTCTGATAGAGTTATTGTGTTTAATCAGGGTGTGATGGTTGGTGAACAGGAAGCCGGTGAAATTGATAAGGATCAGCTTATCCACCTGACTTCCCAGACCCTTGAAGAAATAACGATCTCAGCAACTTTAGGAGAAATGAATGAAAAAAATGAATATAACTGATTTTTCTATTAAGTGGGGATTCCTTATAGTAATGGCAGCACTTTTTGCTATATTTTCCCTTCTTCAGCCTGCATTTATATCGGCAGGAAATCTATTTAATATCCTGTTGAGTGTGTGTATTTTCGGCACTATGGCATTGGGGGAAACCTTTGTATTAATCACAGATGGTATGGATCTTTCCATAGGTTCAACAGCTGCTCTTTCTGTTATGATCTCAGCATATTTGATGGTTGTTTTGGAATTTGGCGGATTTATAACAATATTACTGGTTTTGGGACTAGGTATTGTTGTTGGACTTTTTATAAGCTTTCTAATTGTAAAAGTAAAAATTCCGGATTTGCTGGCAACCCTGGGTATGATGTTCCTTGTTCAGGGTGTTCAGTATATTCCTTCCGGGGGACTTTCAATAGGCCGGGGAGCAATAATTAAAAATGGAAAGGAAGCCATGGGTAATTTTTCTGAAGGATTTAAGTATCTTGGTCAGGGTAGAATTTTAAAGGTAATTCCTGTTCCTGTTCTTATAATGGTGGGGGTGGCCATTATCGTTTATGTAATATTATCCAAGACAAAATTTGGTAGAATATTTTACGCAATTGGTGGTAATCCGGAAGCAGCACGGCTTGTAGGTGTGAATGTAAACAAATATAAAGTTATTGCCTATGTTTCTTCCAGTTTTATTGCATCTCTTGCTGGCATTCTTCTTGCAGCCAGGGTAGGACGCGGGGATGTTGGTTCCCAGGGAACTCTACTGATGGATGCTATAGGTGCTGCACTTATAGGTTATGCAGTTCTTGGGGCAAGAAAACCTAATCCATTTGGAACAATAGTAGGAGCAATTTTTATTGGTATGCTTATGAACGGTCTAACAATGCTTAGTATGCAATATTTTTGGCAGGATTTTATAAAAGGAAGTGTTTTAGTTGCAGCTCTTGTTTTTACATTTGGTATATCTAAGAAACAGGGTGCATAAATATATATAATGATTATAGAGACTTGTGCGATATCTGGAATATCGGCTTGTTTTCGGCTTTTTGCGACGGTAATTAGCCGTTATTTTAGAGAAGAAGTATTATAAGAGGAGAAAATGTGGTTCATCGCGAAAAGCTATTAAGGAGAAAAACATGCGTGTAGGTATGTATTATAATAATAAGGATGTCCGGCTTGAAGAGTTGCCTAAACCTAAAATAGGATCTGATGAAATTCTAGTTAGGGCAGAAGCTTGCGGAATATGCGGATCGGATGTTCTGGAATGGTATAGAATAAAAAAAGCACCAATAGTCCTTGGCCATGAAATGGCTGGAGTTATAGTTGAAGCTGGTGACGATGTAGATAAATATAAAGTAGGGCAGCGGGTATTTGTGTCCCATCATATTCCATGTAATACATGTTATTACTGCCTTAATGGCTATCATACTGCATGCAATACATTGCATAACACAAATTTTGATCCAGGCGGATTCTCAGAGTATATACGGGTTCCTGCTCTTAATGTTGACAGGGGAGTTTTCCCAATTCCCGATGAAATGACCTTTGAACAGGCTGCTTTTATTGAACCTCTTGCCTGTGTAATTCGTGGTCAGAGGCTTGTTGGTCTTAAACCCGGGCAGACAGTAGTTGTTATTGGGAGTGGAATTTCCGGTTTACTGCATATTCTTCTTGCAAAGGCTCTTGGAGCCGGAAGGATAATAGCAACGGATATAGATAATGACAGGCTTGCAAGAGCAGAAAAAATGGGTGCGGATGTAGTTATAAATGCTAAAAGTGATGTACCTGCAGAAATTTATAAATCCAACAATGACAGGCTTGCAGATCTTGTAATAGTTTGTACAGGTGCAATGCCTGCTTTTAAGCAGTCCTTAAAATCTGTAGACCGGGGTGGAACTATTCTGGCCTTTGCAACCAGTAATCCAGGAGAGGACCTGCCTGTTCCGTTAAATGATTTTTGGAGGAATGAGATTAAACTTATGCCTTCTTATGGTAATGCACCCATAGATGCTGCAGAGGCTATAGAATTAATTCGTGCTGGAAGAGTAGATGTCGGTCAGCTTATTACACATAGAATCCCCCTGTCAGAGATACAGGAAGGATTTACCATGACAGCCACAGGACATGATTCCAAGGGGAACAGCTCTCTTAAGGTAATAGTTGAAATACAAAAATAGAGGTAAAAATGGCAGCAATAAACGGTTATGTGGATTATCAGAAAAGAGAGTACTGTAAGGCAGTAAAATGCACTGTACAGAATGATCTTGATAAATGTGAAGCAGGATCTGATGAATATGAAAAAATCAGACTTATATGTAAAAATGCATGTATACATACAACCCATGAGTTTCATTCATGGTTAATAAATGCTGGTTATTTAGTTCTAAGACCAGAGTAATATTTTTCTCATCTCCTTTTCGCGCTTCTTTGATTCGTACGGATCAAAGAGGCGCGTTTTTTTCTTGTTGCTTTTTATCCCTAATAATTGAATAATTCAGGAGTGGATATACTTTCAGAAATACGGAAAAAGAATCAGGTCCTCTGGATAAATCCTGGTAAGGTGAGCTCAAATTTAACATTGAACAAAATGCAGCCCGGGCTTAATGATATCCAGGAAGCAGAAGACAGGTTGAAAAGATTTGCACCTATACTTCTTAAGTTATTCCCTGAATTAGGGGCTTCTAAAGGGATAATTGATTCAGAATTATTCGAAGTTCCCAAATTGGTCCAGTATTACAAGACCAAAGATACCAGTTTTTTGAATAATTTATATATTAAGGGGGATCATTCTCTCTCTGTCTCAGGTTCTGTAAAAGCCAGGGGCGGGTTTCATGGAGTTTATGTAATAGTTGAAAAAATTCTATCCCAACATGGTCTTTCTGTTTCTAATATTATAAACAAATCTATTAACGATATACGTTTTCTTTTTGCTTCAAGATCTCTTGTTGTTGGCAGTACGGGCAATTTAGGTTTGAGCATTGGTCTTATAGGGAGGGCTTTTGGTTTTAATGTAACTGTTCATATGTCATCTGATGCTAAAAAATGGAAGAAAGAAAAACTTCGCAATATAGGTGTAAATGTTATTGAACATAAATCGGATTATTCTGAAGCATGCCGTATTGCCAGGTCTTCTTCCAATGAAAGTAAAGGAATTTATTTTATTGATGATGAGAATTCAATAGATCTGTTTCTGGGTTACAGCACTGCGGCATCTATGATTTCCGGACAGCTGAATTTGAAAAAAATTACTGTAGATAATAAACACCCTCTTTTTGTTTATATCCCCTGTGGAGTAGGAGGGGCTCCTGGAGGAATTACATTTGGTTTAAAACACATTTATGGTGATAATGTGTTTTGTTTTTTTGCTGAACCTGTAGAGGCACCTGCCATGTTGCTTGGACTTGCAACAGGGAAAAATAATTCTGTTTCGGTTAAAGATATTGGGATTAATATGGAGACATGTGCTGACGGTCTTGCAGTTGGACGCCCGTCAAAGCTGGTTGCAGAAATTATGGGTCCAATTTTAGATGGATGTTTTACTGTAAAAGACAATGAAATGCTTAAACATCTTAGTCTATTGTATAATACAGAGAATATTAAGGTAGAACCTTCAGGGGCTGCAGGATTTTCAGGACCGGAATTTATTGTTAAAAGTGAAGAGGGTAAAAAGTTTTTGGCAAAAAATAATATTAATAAAAATAATATTACCCATGTTGTCTGGACCACCGGTGGTTCAATGGAGCCGGAGGAAGAATTTTTGAAGAACTATGTAAAGTAAAAAGCTCAAATCGTTAGTTGACATCTTTTTTTTGTGGAGTTACCATTATCTGTTTTTATGGAGGTTTGTTATGGAAAATAAAACAAAACTGGGCATAATTATATGTGATAGATATAAAAACTGTTCTGGTGGTAAGTGTTTTAGGGCTATGAGGGCAAGAGAAGGCGCTTTTGATATTTATTCCAAAGATGATGAAGTTGAACTGGTAGGTTACACTTCCTGTGGTGGCTGTCCTGGTGGAAATATAGAGTATGCCTGCGAAGAAATGCAGAATAATGGTGTCCAGGTAGTCCATCTTGCAACTGGTTTTGTAGTTGGATATCCACCATGCCCTTACACATCATATTTTAAAGCTTTTTTGACAGAAAAATTTGGTATAAAAGTTGTGATTGGGACCCATCCTATACCACAGAAGTACTATACAACTCAAATGAATCTAAAAACCTGGGAAAATTCAGAGATGCAGGAGCTCATTGAACCTACTTTAGCAGATGAGAAAATGAGAGTGTCTTACAATTAAAAAAAATTATTGAATAGTTTATACTATGAAAAGTTTAATATTTCTTCTTCTGATTTCTTCTGCTGTTTTTTCTGGAAGTTTATTATCTGTTACTATTGTTTCAAAATCTTCCAGATTGGCAAAATGAACATTATTCACTTTACCAAATTTGGAGGAGTCTGCAAGAAGTATACGTTCTTCTGCAGAATTTATAGCTGTAATCTTTAGATCTCTTTCAAAATCTGCAGAACAGGTTACT
>JALTGJ010000293.1:8541-9114 GCA_027077185.1 Spirochaetales bacterium
CAGAAGTACTATACAACTCAAATGAATCTAAAAACCTGGGAAAATTCAGAGATGCAGGAACTTATTGATCCTACTTTAGCAGATGAGAAAATGAGAGTGTCTTATAATTAATTATTGGGTTGATTTGCTAATTCAAACCACGAATAGGGTAATATAAATATTCGTGATTCTGAAACAAATCTGTTTTACATAAAACCAAGTGTGGATTGTGCGATGTGTCCACTTTTAGGATTTGAAGGGTCTGGTCGCAACTTCGTTGCTGCTCGACCATGCATCCAAGGCTATATTGCGCAGTGTATTATCACTGGATTAGAGAACAACTTCTATTATACTCCAAAATGTGGGACAGCGCAAATAGCTGCAAGTGGAATGCTATATCTGGAAATCAAGGTTGATGATATTGTTGTTATGAATAATATAATCCTTGCAGAACCCATACTTATAATTTAAAATACAGGTATGGGGAAAATGTTGAAAGCTGTATATTTAAAAATCAAACTTAGTTTAAATTTTATTAAGCCCCGGAGTCTTTTTCAAAGCTTTCTGTATAGTTTTATACTTTTGGTTTTAGTG
>JALTGJ010000294.1 GCA_027077185.1 Spirochaetales bacterium
ATCTTTCCTGAATGCTAAGTTCACTAAGCTGTTTTAGTGCATATTCCTCGGGAACAATTTCTTCTGATATTTCTTTTATAAGTGAAAGATTTCTTAAACTTCTTAAGAGTAAATCAAGATGGGTATAGGGTGTACTGTCTAATAATAAAGTTGGAAATATTTTTATTATATCATCATACCCTTTCTTTTTTATCGTCCCGTCAAGTTTTAAAAGATCCGGATGTTGATAAATAAAAGATATAAATGCAGTAACAAGAGTATCTGTAAGCCATAGATCGGGGTGCTTAGA
This sequence comes from Spirochaetales bacterium, assembly GCA_027077185.1. Next base: position 290 of record JALTGJ010000294.1, read on the forward strand.
CTCAAAAGTCTCTTTTGACGGAAATAACAGATCTGTATTTAAAACTTTATCTTTAAATAGATTTTCAAATAATGGGCTGATTCTTATTCTGCCAGTACCTGAATCTCTGTAAATAAGCAGTCTTTCTTCCAGATTTAGGAGCAGATGATGTATGGACATAAATGTGCGCTCGGAACCTAAGAAATCATGCAGTTCATGAATATCTGTTCCTGTGAGGAAGTCGATAGCAGTAAGTATTATTGCATCTTCTTCATCAATCATACTTAATATTCTTTTCTCGGTTTCATCTCTTAATAGAAAATCTGCAAGATCATCAATTAGAGTGTGTTTGTTAAAAGGTGTTTTTAGCTTTCCAAGGTAGTTTCGCATAATTGCGAAAAATTCCTCGTCAGGAAGAGCCACCATTACTTTTTTCCAGTATTCTGTAGTGTTCAGCATAGCCACATATTATAAACCTAAATATGATGCTCTGCAAGGTACCCTCATTTTCCGGGATAACATTCAAAATAAATCTTTTCACATGGCTAAATCAATGATAAAACTAAAAGAGATTGTTTTTTTTAAAGGGGTTAGATATGGCTTATATAATTTCACTGGATCAGGGAACAACCAGCTCAAGGGCATTATTAATTGATAAATCAGGTGACATAAAGGCTTCTGCCCAGAAAGAATTTCCACAGATTTATCCAAAAGCAGGATGGGTAGAGCATAATCCCATGGATATATGGAATATTCAGCTTGAAATGCTGTTAAAGCTTATGACGGATAAGAAACTTACTTCCAAAGATATTGCCGGTATAGGGATTACCAATCAGAGAGAGACTACTATTCTGTGGGACCGCAAAACAGGGGAACCGGTTTATAATGCAATTGTATGGCAATGCAGGCGTACTGCAGAGTATTGTGAAAAGTTGAAAACCAGGGGACTTGCTGATACAATTCACAAAAAGACAGGACTTGTGATAGATGCTTATTTTTCCGGGACAAAAATAAAGTGGATTCTGGATAATGTTGATGGTGTAAGAGAAAAAGCTGAGAAAGGAGATATCCTTTTTGGTACTGTTGATACCTGGCTTGTCTGGAACTTAACAGCAGGCAGGGTTCATGTAACAGATTATACAAATGCAAGCCGGACAATGATTTTTAATATTAATACCCTTAAGTGGGACAAAGAACTTCTAAAAGAAATGAATATTCCGGAGTCTATTCTTCCGGAAGTAAAACCTTCCAGCCTTATTTATGGATATACTGATGAAAAACTACTTGGAGGTAGAATAGCTCTTGCAGGTATAGCAGGTGATCAGCAGGCAGCTCTGTTTGGACAGATGTGTGTAGATAAGGGGTCATTTAAAAATACCTATGGTACTGGTTGTTTTATGCTTTTAAATACCGGTGAAAAACCAGTGTTTTCAAAAAAAGGGTTACTGACTACTATAGCGTTGGGTATTGACGGTAAAGTTACCTTTGCTTTGGAAGGAAGTATATTTATGGCTGGTGCAATTATGCAGTGGTTACGGGATAATCTGGAACTTATAGTAAATGCATCTGATGCTGGTAAAATTGCAGCTACTGTTAAAGATACCCTGGGTGTTTATTTTGTTCCTGCTTTTCAGGGACTTGGAACCCCTTACTGGGATATGGGGGCAAGGGCTGGAATTGTTGGTTTAAGCAGAGCTGCGCGCAAGGCTCATATTATTCGTGCTGCAGAAGAATCTATTGCGTACCGGACAAAAGATGTGGCTATGGTAATGGAAGAAGATTCCGGAATAAAATTATCTGATATTCGTGTAGACGGGGGTGCCAGTAAAGATAATTTTCTTATGCAGTTTCAAAGTAATATTCTTGGTTCTGGTATTATACGACCTAAAAATATAGAGACAACTGCTATGGGAGCAGCCTACCTTGCAGGACTTGCAGTTGGCTTTTGGTCAGATTTAAGCCATATAAAAGAGCTTTGGCAGGAGGATCGTGCTTTTAGTCCGGAATTTGAATCTGATAAAATTAAAATTCTGTACAGTGCCTGGAAAGATGCGGTTAACCGAATTCTGTAAAAAACCAAAAACAATCAGGATTGCACTCAAATAATTCAAAAAGATTTGACAAGTCAATGTGTTGGATATACAATTACTCTTTATATACTTTAGGAGATATATGGCAAATAATATAATACCAGCTGCCAGGCAGTCTAAAATAGTTGAGCTTATTAAGAAAGATGGTTTGGTAACAGTAGAAGCTTTAAGTAAAATTCTTAATGTCTCTGTCATTACTGTCAGAAGAGATCTGTCTGTTCTGGAAGAAAAAGGCTTACTTGAAAGAACTCATGGTGGAGCGGTCTTTACTAAATCTATTGAACGAGAATCTTATTATTCTGAGAAGGACAGACGTAATAAGGCACAAAAAGAATCTATAGGTAAAGCTGCTGCTGATCTTGTGGAAGATGGTGATACTGTTTTTATAAACAGTGGTTCTACCACCTATCAGGTTATTCGCTTTTTGGAAGCCAGAAGAAATGTAACTATTATTACAAATAATGCTGCAGCTGTTGCAGATTTTGTAGGCAAACCTGGTGTTGAATTAATACTAACCGGTGGTATCTACCGTCATCAGTCAAACTGTCTTATTGGTGAATTCGCTGTAAATACTGTAAATATGGTAGTAGCTTCTAAAATTATTATGGGTGTAGATGGATTATGCTTTAAAGAAGGTTTAACGTCTCCTGTGTATCAGGAAGCCGGGATAACAAAATCAATGATCGAGCGAACTAAAGGACAGGTAATTTG
>JALTGJ010000295.1 GCA_027077185.1 Spirochaetales bacterium
TATGAAACCAATTGATCAAATTAATGTTAAAGTTGAAGACACTGTCTATGTAGCATCACACAAACAAGAAATTGTTGACCGGTACATTGAAATGTTTACAAGCTTAGACAACTAATATCAAAATAACTTTCATGCACCTAAACATGTTACCTAAACATGCACCTAAAGGAGGCTAAGGCTTCCTTTAGGTGATTTGAGTGCAAAATAGTGGGAAAATAGCAGTATGAGTGTAGCAATAAATATAAACCATGCATTAAAAGCATACGGAGAAAATGTAATTATCTCAGACTTGAATGTAAACATCGAGGATGGTGAATTTTTTACCTTGCTGGGTCCTTCCGGGTGTGGAAAAACAACATTATTAAGAATGATTGCAGGTTTTAACAGTATAGAGGGTGGAGATTTTTATTTTAATGATAAGAGAATTAATGATTTTGACCCTAGTAAAAGAAATATTGGAATGGTTTTTCAGAATTATGCTATATTCCCTCATTTATCAGTACGGGATAATGTTGAGTTTGGACTTAGAAATCGTGCTTTTGACAAAAAAAATATTGGTCCTATGGCTGATAAGTTTTTAAAATTAATACAAATTTATGAATTAAAAGATAGAATGCCGGAACAGTTGTCCGGTGGTCAGCAACAACGTGTTGCTTTAGCAAGAGCTCTGGTTATTATGCCCGATGTTCTCTTAATGGACGAACCTTTATCTAATCTGGATGCTAAACTCCGTCTTGAGATGCGTCAGGCAATTAGAAATATACAAAAAGAAGTGGGTATTACCACAGTATATGTGACCCATGATCAAGAAGAGGCCATGGCGATTAGTGATAAAATTGCAGTGATGAAATTGGGAGAAATTCAGCAAATTGGTAAGCCTCAGGATATTTATCATCGCCCTTCCAACGAATTTGTTGCAAGTTTTATTGGTCGAACCAATATGGTTTCAGCCGAATGCAATAAAAATGAAGTGACTGTCTTAGGTCATAAAATTACAGTTAAAAACTTAGATTACAAGGGTAAGGTAAAAGTTTCTATACGTCCTGAAGAATTTATTATTACTGATGATAAAAATGCAATTAAAGCGGTACTAAAAGATACTATCTTCTTAGGTTTAAATACACACTTCTTTATGGAATTGCCAAATAAACAGACTGTAGAAATTATTAAGGAGAGTATGATTGATAGTAAACATGAAACAGCAAAGGAAATTTACCTGACAATCAATGTAGATAAAGTAAACGTATTTACAGAAGATGGCACAAAAAATTTGGTGATAGTAAATGAAAAATAAAAAAATAAAAGTAAATCTATGGTCATCTACAACCTTGGGGTTTTTAGTTTTATATTCTATATTTTTAATTATACCCCTCATAATTTTGCTATCAGATTCTTTTATAGATTCAAATACGGGACATTTTACATTGGAAAATTTCCAACGATTCTTTGGAAAAAAATATTATTATTCAACCTTGTTTAATTCTTTTAAGGTTACTGTTTTGGTTACCTTTATTGCAGTCGCTTTAGGTACTGTTTTGGCATATTTCTTTGCTAGATTTAAGATTAGAGGTGCTAAAACTCTTAGGATCTTAATTATTTTATCGAGTATGTCTGCCCCTTTTGTTGGAGCTTATTCCTGGATATTGTTATTAGGACGAAATGGGGTTGTAACCAGATTTTTTGAAAATTTGCTCGGTATTGCAATGCCTGATATTTATGGTTTTAAGGGGATCTTACTTGTATTGTCTTTGCAGTTATATCCACTTATTTTCTTATATGTTTCGGGGGCTTTTTCTAATGTAGATAATTCTTTGCTCGAAGCGTCTGAGAACCTGGGTTGTTCTGGAGTAAAAAGATTTTATAAGGTCATTATTCCATTAATTTTACCGACTGTTTTAGCCGGAGCATTACTTGTCTTTATGAGATGTTTCAGCGATTTTGGGACCCCCATGTTAATTGGAGAAGGGTACCGTACTTTTCCTATTACTATTTATGATGCCTATATGTCTGAACTAGGTGGAAATAATGGTTTTGCTGCAGGTATTGCAATTATTGCAATCATTGTTACCTTAATTATCTTTTTAGTGCAAAAGTATATTTCTGAAAAGCATTCTTTTACCATGAATAGCATTAATAAGATACGACCTCAAAAAGTCCATGGTGCTCAAAACGTGTTAGTACATGTTTATACTTATTTGTTAATTACACTCTCTATTGCACCTCAGGTATATGTAATTTATACATCTTTTAAGAAAGTTAACGGAACTGTTTTTACCAGTGGCTATTCACTGGATAGTTATGTCATGGCCTTTTCCAAGATGGGAAGTGCTATTAGAAATACTATTATAATTCCTATGGTATCATTGTTTTTTGTTTTAGTTTTTGCAATATTTATTGCTTATTTAGTAGTACGAAAAAGATCCAGGATTACATCAATTATTGATTCGGTATCTATGGTACCCTATATTATACCTGGGATAGTTGTTGGTATTGCATTGTCAAATGCATTCAGCCGTCCCCCTCTTGTATTAACCGGTAGTATGACAATTATGGTAATTGCTCTTATAATTAGGCGTTTGCCCTATACCATTCGTTCAAGTGTTGCTACATTGCGTTTAATCCCCACAACAGTAGAAGAAGCGGCTCGTTCATTAGGTGCAAGTAATATTAAGACTTTTTGGAAAATTACCATTCCAATGATGTCTGCTGGTATTATTGCTGGAGCAATTTTATCGTGGATAACAATGATTTCAGAATTATCTTCGGCTATTTTACTGTATACCGGTAAAACACGAACTTTAACTGTAGAAGTTTATACCCAGGTTTTACGAGGCAATTACGGTGTAGCAGCTGCTCTTGCCACAGTTCTTGCAGTTTTAACTGCTCTGTCTTTAGTAATTTTTAACAAGTTTAATAAAGGCCGTGATTTATCGATGTGATAAGAACTGTCTTTCTTCTTGACAAAGAGTTGTTCTGAATAGAGAATAGAATATCTTTTAAATTATAATTGTACCTGGAATATGAAACTTTTAGATAATAAAATTAAAACTATCTTTTTAATATCTCTTACAGTGTTGTTGTATTTTTATCTTTCGATATATATAAAATACCCTCTGGCTGGTATTAGCCATAATGTGTGGAAGGGCTACTATATACTGGCTTTATCGGATGAAGCTCCTGTTAAATCAATTGTAGATGACTTACAGAAGATTGGAGGCTGGGAAGTATTGTCTGAATACAATTCCAAAGTTAGAATTTTTAATTATACTAACAGTAGTATTTTAGTTCCGGTCAATAAACTTAAGGATTACTATGTAAAAGGTGATTCCCTTTATGATCCTTTTCTAAAAAAACTGCCTTTGCTTTTTACTGGTACCACCTTTACAAAAAAAATCCATATTGTTTATATAAAATCATCTATGAAACCAAACACATTTTCAAAAAAAATAAATACAATAATGTCCACTTATCACATTGACTGGTTTCTCCCTGAAATTAAAATGCAACAGGAAATAACGTCTTTTATTATTTTTTCTCTGGTATTAACAGCATTTTTTATTTGGCATAAAGAATTATGGCCCGTATTGGTATCAGGTATATTCCCCTGGGTTCAGTTCCTGTCAGGAACAGGGACAACAGGTCTGGCAGTTGCCATTTTATTTATTTTTTCCCTTGAACTCATTGGATCCCAGTTGTACCGTCCCTTTAAACATTACCTTAATCTGGGAATACTGGATACTCTGGATAAAAAAAAGTTATCAATTTCAATTTTTATATTTGTAGTGCCTTTTCTCTATATTTTTGTAAATTTTAAGGATATACCGGCTATTGTTTCTTTCTTTATGACGGTTACAGCACATTTACTGGCAGTTCTTTCGTATCTGCTGCTACTGACTTTCAAAAGAAGACTACAGCAGCACAAAATGTTTTTTCCTGTAAAAATTAAGTACCATATTCATGGACTTAAGCGAAAAGATCTGTATGTGTTTACCTTCCTTTCGGTGCTTATGCTCATTTTACCACTCATTCAGCAGAAAGACATGTTTAACAATAATGTAAAACTGCCTGTTCCTGTTAAAATTGAAGGTGTTAATGATTTTTCAACTGTATCCATGGAGATCCTAAATCGTCATTCCATTAATTCTGAACTTCCCAATCTTTCAGATTATATTTCTCATCTAATGTTTTTAACTACATACCCATATGGTCTTAAATATTCTTTCCCTAAATCCAATACAAAAATTACAATTCCACAATTTGTAAAAATTGGGAATCGTGTATTAGAGAAAAATGTAGGCATTTATATGTTTACAGACAGCTGGTATGAAAGTATAATGGACGACAGTTTAAGTTCAGATATTGTTAAATTGCTTCTTAACCAGGATTCTCCGACTCTGGTCAGTTACAGATCCTGGACGGGAGTTATTTTTACCGGGAAAAATATACGGAACCACTATTGGTTTTCCATTATCTTCCTTTTGGTACTTGGTTTTTGGTTAAGTAATGTGTCTGCTTTAAATTTGCATATGGTTAAAGAATTTCTTTTAAGGAGAAAACAACAGGTAGTATGAAAGGATTAAAGACCTTCAGGAAGGGAGGAGTTCATCCTCCAGGTAATAAGAAATTATCAGAAGATAAAGAAATTAAAAATGCGGTTATCTCTGAATTATCGGTAGTGGCTATGTCTCAGCATTTGGGAAGTCCTTCTGAGTCTGTTGTTTCCCCTGGAGATACAGTTAGAGAAGGTATGCTCATAGGTAAGTCAACGGGTTTTATCTCCGGGAATATACATTCTCCGGTTCCGGGAACAGTTAAAGAAATAACTGATATTTTTTTACCCAACGGAATGACCTCCAAAGCTGTTGTTATCGAGATGGAAGGAGAGTTTGACCGCCTTGGGAAAGAATCCATTGAAACCTCATGGGAACAGCTTTCCCCCAAAGAACTTATAGAAATAATCAGTTCAAAGGGTATAGTAGGTCTTGGAGGTGCTACTTTTCCTGCAAGTGTAAAATTCTCTATTCCCCGAGGTAAAAAAGCAGAATATCTTGTTATTAATGGTGTTGAGTGCGAACCTTATCTTACAGCAGATCATCGTTTAATGCTCGAAAAAGCTGATCAGATAATAGAGGGAATTAAAATAATTGCAAGTATAATAAAACCAGAAAAACTGGCAATAGGAATTGAAATAAATAAAGAAAATGCTATTTCCTCAATACAGAATGCTGCTATAAAGGCGGATCTTCCTCTGGAAGTAGTTGCCCTGGAGGTTAAATATCCCCAGGGTGATGAGAAGCAGTTGCTAAAAGCTGTTACCGGACGGGAAGTCCCCTCCGGAGCACTTCCACTGGAAATAGGATGTGTTGTGTCCAATGTCGGTACAGTACATGCTGTTTATGAAGCTGTAGTTCTTGGAAAGCCTCTAATTGAAAGAGTGGTAACAGTTTCCGGTGGTGCTGTTAAAAATCCTCAAAATTTAAAAGCCCGGATTGGCACTCCCATAAGCAGTCTTATAGAGGAATGCGGGGGATTTACAGAAGTACCTGAAAAGGTTGTAGTCGGCGGCCCCATGATGGGATTTACTATCTACGATCTTGATACTCCAATTACAAAGGGTACTTCCGGAATTCTTGCTTTGACCTCCGGTGAAGTTAAAAATACAACACGTACTTCATGCATTTCCTGCGGCCGATGCATCCATGGTTGTCCCATGGGTTTAAATCCAACTTCGCTCTTTAAGTTTATAGATCATGGTGACTATGATGAAGCTATTGAGCTGGGGCTTATGGATTGTAAGGAATGCGGAAGCTGTGGATATGTTTGTCCAGCACGTATACCGCTGATTCAGGGTATGCGTCTTGGAAAAAAAATGTCAAGGAAAAAGAAGGTTAAAGCATGAGTGATAAATTAAATCTTCTGATTGAAAGTTCTCCCCAGATTCATCATCCTGAAAGTACCTCCTCTATTATGTGGTCTGTCAGTCTCTGTCTTGTTCCTGCAGGAGTATGGGGCGTCTGGATATTTGGATCAAAGGCACTTTTTGTGCTTGTAATTTCCATTGCAGCTTCATTGCTCTCGGAACTTCTTATGAACTATGTTTTAAAAAAGAAAACTCTCCTTGATGGAAGTGCTTTTTTAACAGGACTGCTTATCGGTTACAATTTACCTCCTGGAGTTCCTTTTTATATACCTGTAGCAGCATCAATATTTGCCATTATTGTTGTTAAATGGACTTTTGGGGGGCTTGGTGGAAATTTTATGAATCCAGCCCTGGCCGGACGTGTCTTTGTATTTTTTTCCTGGACAAGTCCTATGACAAAGTGGTCAATGCCTAAGTTTCTTGTTTCGGCTGATACTGTTTCCGGTGCAAGTCCTCTTGGCTTTCTTAAAACCGGGCTTATTGATTATACAGGTGGTGTTAGTGGTCCTGCACAGTTCCTTACCAAAAACGGGTATCCCCATACAGCTACTGACGGAAGTGTTATTAACTGGATAAACGGAGCTTTGGGAACACATCTTTCAGGAGGGTATTTTGATCTTTTTATGGGTAATATTCCAGGCAGTATTGGTGAAGTTTCCGCATTCCTGCTTTTGCTGGGAACGGTATATCTTTTTATTAGAAAAATAATTACCTGGGAAGTTCCGGTTTCTTATCTTGCAACGTTTGGACTTTTTGTCTGGATTTTTGGAGGAAGAAGGTATGGCCTTTCTTTCTTTACCGGAGATGTTCTGTTTCATTTATTATCCGGTGGTCTTATTCTTGGAGCCTTTTATATGGCTACGGATATGGTAACCTCTCCTCTTACAAGAAAGGGAATGATAATTTTTGGGGTGGGTGTAGGTTTTTTAACCTTTCTTATCCGTTTTTACGGATCTTTCCCTGAAGGTGTTTCCCTTGCAATTTTACTTATGAATATATCTGTTCCGCTTATTGATAAGTATTCAAAGACAGACAGGTTTGGAATTATCGATGACAAGGGGAACAAATAATGAATGATATTGTTAAAATTGGCGGAAAGCTTGCCGCAATCTGTGCAGTTGCAGCGATTGTTCTTGGTTTGGTAAATGCCATGACTGAACCCAAAATTGAATTAATGAAAATACAAAGACTGGAAGCGGCCCTTAAAAGGGTATCGTCGGGTATGCAGGCAGGTGATTTCATGCCGGCAACGGATGAGCCTATTGTAAAAGGCTATTATCCTCTTACCGATTCACAGGATAAACTTGTAGGGTACATTTGTCAGCTCACTGGAATGGGATACGGTGGTGATATGGATATAATTGCAGGATTTTCTTTGAAAGGTAAAGTTCTTTCTGTAATACTTATGGGAAACCTGGAAACTCCAGGTTTGGGGAAAGAAGCTGAAAAGGATTCTTATATGACTAAATACATTGGAACAGGCGATGACACGGCTGTTCCTGTCAGAAAATCCCAGCTTAGCCAGGAAGATGCCGATTCTATTACAGGAGCCAGTATAACCTTTATGGCAATTGGAAAGGCACTTGCTGATGGTTCAAATTTTGTCAAAAAGCTTGGGGGTGAATAATGCTTAAGGAATTTACTAAGGGAATCTTTAAGGAAAATCCTATTTTTATTATTGTTTTGGGTTTGTGCCCTGTTTTGGGAGTATCTACCCAGGTTGTAAATGCGATTGGAATGGGTGGAGGAGTAATTTTTGTTCTTCTTGGATCCAACATTTTTGTTTCTCTGTTAAAAGATTTTATACCGGAAAAGGTACGTATTCCTGCATATATAGTAATTATTGCTTCCTTTGTAACTGTTGTACAGATGGTCATGGAAGCTTTTGCACCCGATCTCTACAATAGCCTTGGAGTTTTTGTACCTCTTATTGTTGTAAACTGTATTATTTTGGGTCGGGCAGAGGCCTTTGCAAATAAAAATACTGTAAAAGCATCCGTTCTGGATGCTCTTGGTATGGGAATAGGTTTTACTTTGGCACTTATGCTTATTTCCTTAATTCGGGAGGTTCTTGGTGCTGGAACTATTACTCTTTTCCCTGTTGGTTCTTTTTCAGGAGTAATTGAGATACCTGTACTTGTGGATTCACCCATTCGTGTTTTTAGTCTTGCAGCAGGAGCTCTACTGGTAATAGGATACTTAAAAGCCTTTTTTAACTGGTATTCAAATAGCAGGAGGACAGCTTAATGACTTATATTGGTATAATAATTCTCTTTGTCTTTATTAATAACTTTATTCTTAGTCAATTTTTGGGACTTTGTCCCTTTATCGGAGTTTCAAAGAATATAGAATCAGCTGTTGGTATGGGCATGGCTGTTACATTTGTTATGGCTTTGGCCTCTATAACCACCTGGGTTATTTATACTTTAATACTTGTACCACTGAATATAGTATTTCTGCAGACAATTACTTTTATTTTAGTAATAGCAGCACTTGTGCAGTTCGTAGAAATGGTAATTCAGAAAATTTCACCAGCATTATATAAAGCCCTTGGAATTTTTCTTCCTCTTATAACAACCAACTGTGCAGTTCTGGGAATAGCTCTAATTAATGTTCAGTACAAATATACAGCTCTGGAAAGTTTTGTTGCCGGAATAGCTGCAGGACTTGGATTTTTGCTTGCTATTTTACTTATGTCTGCAATAAGAACAAAACTTGATTCTGAATGGATACCCAAACCTTTTAGGGGCATACCTATTGCTTTTATAACAGGTGGTTTGATGGCTCTTGCTTTTATGGCCTTTGACAGAGCTTTGCTTACAAATTTGATCGGATAGGATAGGAGTCATACTAATGATTGCAAGAATAATTTATTCTTTTTTGTCAGTTACAGTACTTGGAGGGTTGCTTGGTTTCGGACTGGCAATCGCTGCTAAAATTTTAGCAGTTAAAAAAGATGACCGTGTATCAAGTGTTGAAGAAATACTGCCTGGTGCAAACTGCGGTGCATGTGGTTACCCAGGCTGTTCAGGTTATGCTGAGGGTCTTGTTACTGAGGGTGCCGAAATTAACCTGTGTAGTCCCGGAGGCTCGGAGGTAATGGCTAAAATTGCAGAGCTGTTGGGAGTAGAAGCCGGTGAG
>JALTGJ010000296.1 GCA_027077185.1 Spirochaetales bacterium
TATAATATCAGTTTCCATAATTGCTGTTATTAATTTAACTGCCGGGAAAAAACAGGAAGAGTAATTTGGAAAGTAGGTATATAACAATAGCTCAGGCCTCTGATATGCATATTTGCCAGGATGGTAAGTATGCATACGAGGTCTCGGATACAGTAAAGGGCCTGAAAGGTTTTATTAGAAAGATTAATAAACATTCTTTTAAAATAGATATGCTTTGTATTACTGGAGATCTAAGTGATGATGGAAGTATCTCTTCATATGAAATAGTTAGGGAAAATCTGGAGCAACTTACAATACCTTATTATTTGGTTCCTGGTAATCATGATAATAAGGAAAATATGGCTGTTGTTTTTGAGGATCATAAATATTTAAATAGTTATGTGGATAATAGAATCTTATATTCCTTTATACATAAAGGAGTCAAAATAATTTTGCTTGATTCTGTCTCCCCAGGGTCTCCGGATGGAAGTTTAACCGAAGGGGTTTTAACAGCATTGGAAAATGAGCTTATTAGTAACTATAATACAATAATATTTATGCACCAGCCTCCTTTTCCCTCTGGTATTGGATTTATGGACAATCAAAGCTATTTAAATAAAGATAAGTTTTTAAATATTTTAGAAAAAAATAAAAATATAATGCTTGTTGCTTGCGGCCATATTCACAGACAAATATTTACAAAGAAAAGTAATGTAAATTTTATAGTAGCACCATCTACAGCCATGCAGCTTGATTTAAATTTAAATGATACAGCTCCCGGAGATTTTGTTCTTGAAACTCCGGGATATCTTATACATCGTATTGATACAAGTAATTCGGACTCTCCGGATATTTTGAGTTATGGAGTACAGATTACTAATAAAAAAGAAATGGAGATTACTTATCCATTTAACGATTAAAAATAATCAGCTTTTTGGCAGAGCAGCCAGATTCCCTATTATTCTGTTGTGGTATTTATAAATATCGGACCGGTACATAACAGTTTCGTATTCTATTATCGATCTGTCCAACAGGCGCACCGTTCTGTGGTTAAATAGTAGAGCTGTCCCTCTTTTTATTTCAAGAAGGCCTGCACTCCTTTCATTTGCCTTGACAGCTTCTATTATTTCATTTGCATCGTAAAGCTGCATTCTGTATGATTCTTCAAGAGTTTTGTAGAGAGATTTATTAGTAAAATCAACCTTTTCCAGGTTTGGAACACTTGTATGGGGCAGGTAGCTTTTTATAAGAGCTACAGGATTATTATTTGCGTATCTCAGTCTTTCCAAATAGACTACTTCTTCTTTTTCTCCCTGTAAATTGAGATTCTTGCTGACAATAGCATCTGGTACCATTATACGAAGATCAAGAACTTTTGTTGTAATCTTATAGTAACGCATAAGGATTTCTTCCCCTCCGCTATAAAGAGATCCCATTCTGCTCTCTCTTTGGGGAGTTGAAACATAGGTGCCTTTACCTTGAATTTTTTCAACCAGGCCCTGATTTGCAAGTCTGCTTACTGCTTCTCTCGCAGTTAATCTTGAAACTTTATATATTTCAATTAATTCTCTTTCAGAAGGGAGCATGTCCCCTGTTTTGTATTGTCCTGAGAAAATTTTATTCTTTAAGTCATTTTCAATTCTATGATACAATGGCAGTCTGGGGTTCATTTTTCTCTCCTATTTTAATAATATCATAATATCTGTATAATTGAAAGTTGTAAACAATCTATTTATAAAATAAATTCACCTATAAATCATCTAAAAAATCGATTACTGACAAGTAAATCAGAGAGGTATGGTATCTTGTCCCCTTATTTTGTCAATTAAAAGGTATTTTAAAAGTCATTTTATTGACAAGTACTATAAAGTCTACTATATTTATAACGTAGAGGTGAAAAAAGGATATGTTTACAGTAAAAGAAGATACAACACTTGTCGGAGTTTCTGAACTTAGATCAGGTATCGATAAGATCCTGGGAAAGGCAAAAAATGGGTTGGTGGTAATAGAAAAAAGAAATAAACCCCAGGCGGTACTTATGTCAAATGAACACTATGAGCATATCCAGGATCTTCTTGGGCTTTCTGAGGATCTGATCCTTGGTACCCTTGCACATGAACGATATACTAAAAGTGTTGATGAAGATTATATTGATATTAAGAACCTTCTATAATAAATAATAATATGAAATTATGGAAAGTAGAGGTTCACAGACTGGTTATTGAATCTGATTTTAAAAGAATTGGCAAAAAAGATCAGCGCATTATACTAAAAACCATATACAAGAAATTAAGTACATTTCCAGAGCAGTATGGGGCACCTCTTCGGCATAATCTTAAGGGTTACTGGAAACTGAAAATATCATCTTATAGGGTTATATACAAAATAAAAAAAGAGCAGGTAAGGGTGCTGGTACTTAAAGCCGGTATCCGAAGAGATAAAGAAGTTTATAAGGAAATGCTGAATCGTTTGGATATATTGGATAAAGGGGCTATCGACTAAAAGTTATCCAATTAGGTAATTTATCGTTTATATTGGTGGTATATGAAAGAATACATTTTATCTATTGATCAGGGGACAACATCAACAAAAATTTTACTTTATGATTTGGAGGGTAACGAAAAATTAAAAATAATTAAACCTATTCATATTATTACTCCTAAAAGGAACTGGGTTGAACACAGTCCTGTCAATATATTTCTAAGTATAATAAATGGAATTAAAGATATATTTATTAATACTGATGTTTCCCCAAAAGAGATTATTGGTGTAGCTATAGATAATCAGGGTGAAACAATAATTCCATTTAATAAAACAACTCTGGAACCCTTGTATAATGCCATAGTATGGCAGGATAACAGATCTTCAGAAGATATAAAATCCTATACTAATTCAGAGATTGAAAAATATGTAGAACAAACAACAGGGCTTTTTATGGACCCTTATTTTTCAGCTCCCAAAATGAAGTGGCTCATTGATAATGTTCCAGAAATAGAGATTCAAAAGAAAAACAATAATCTTATTATGGCAACATCAGAAGTCTGGATTATTAATAAACTCATTCAAAAACAAAATTATTATACAGATGTAACAACAGCATCCAGAACATTGTTGTTTGATATTAATAAGTATAAGTGGGATGAAAAAATAATTGATTTTTTTAATCTAAATAAAGGAATTCTGCCGGAGGTTACACCCACAATTTTTGAATATGGAGTAACCGATCCTAAAATATGTTCCGGAATAGAAGCCCCCATTATTTCTTGTGTTGTTGATCAGCAATCCGCTTTATATGGTCATAGATGTTTTAATAAAGGAGAAGCCAAACTTACCCTGGGAACAGGAGGGTTTCTGCTTGTAAATGTTGGTTCTGAGCTACCTGTAAAAAAGGATAAATTAATTACAACAGTTTGTCCTCAGCAAAATAATGAAAAACAATATGTTATAGATGGTGGAATATATACTGTGGGTTCTGCTGTAGATTGGCTGAAAAATAAAATTAAATTATTCGGATCAAATAACGAACTTGCAAAAATGGTAAATGGGGTTGATAGTGACGTTTTTTTTGTACCTGCCCTTGCAGGTTTGTCAGTTCCCTACTGGACAACTGAAAGCAATGCGGCTTTTGTAGGTCTGGGACTTGATACAGGGAAAAATCAACTTGTAAAAGCTGTCCTGGAATCAATAGCATTTCGGGTTTATCAGATAATGGATTTAATTAAGGTAAATAAAATTGAAACAATTAAATCACTGTCAATTGACGGTGGTGTCAGTAACAATGATTTTATAATAAATTATATCGCCGGATTATCCGGAATAGATATTATCAAACCGATGGAAAGTGAAATAACCGCTCTTGGTGGTTGTTATCTTGCCGGTTTAGGCCTTGGAGTCTGGTCTGACTTTAACCAAATAAAGAAGATTAATAAGCAAAAACAAGTTATTAAACAGGATATAAATAAAGATTATATTGATAAATTTGAAAAATGGAAAATGGTTGTTGATAGAATTATAAATATTTAAAGAATAGTGTCAAATTCCCATTCTGTCCCCTTCAAAATTTTAAGCTCTGTATATCCTGCATCCATAATTATTTTCTTCGCTTCATCAAAATAATTATCTATTCTGTCAGGTCTATGGGCATCAGAATTCAGCATTACAGGTATATTGAAGTCATTTGCTCTTTTGAGTATCCATGGAGAAGGGTATATTCTTGTTGGATCCTTTAGTACTTTTCCGGTATTTACTTCTATTATCTGATTATTATCTGCAATACACCGGAGAGTTAATTCAATCTCGTCTTTATACCATTTTTCTGTTTCATCAAAATAAATGGAATTTATGTTAGTTTTTTTTATTACATCAATGTGCCCCAGAATGTCAAACCCCCCTTTTCTAGACATTTCACGTACCAGTCGGTAGTATTCTTTTACAAGAGCTCTGGTATTTCCATTGTATGTTTCGTTTATTAATTGTTCCATTTCATTTTTTGTGTATTCCACTCCAAGATATTCTCTGGTTTTAATATTAGGAAGGACATGAATTGATCCTATTAAAAAATCAAGATTTAAATCTTTGTAGTATTGGTTTTTCGGACCCATTTTACCTTCAATATAATCAACTTCCAGACCAATTTTTAGATTTATAATATTCTTATATGCCTCTTTTAGTCGTCTGGTCTCATTTAAATAGCCATTAAATACTGATTTCTGCATTGTCCAGTCATTTTCAAAAGGGAGGGGTGCATGCCCGGAAAATCCAAATACATCAAAGCCCTTGCTTATAGCAGACTTAACATAATCTTCCAGTTTCCCTGTTCCATCACAAAATTCTGAATGTGAATGATAATTTGTTTTGAACATACTGTACCCTTTTGTATTTTGTGTTAATATAACCTGATTTTTAGTAATTATACCATACAGATATATGGATATTAGAGGGAAATGATAATGAATGATAGTCTCGAAGAAAAAGTTCTGGAAGCTTCAAAAAGTATAAATCAATGCAGATCTGAGATTGGGAAAAAAATTGTTGGTCAGACGCAAATGATCGACGGCATGCTAATGGCTCTCATTGCCGGAGGCCATGTTCTGCTTGAAGGCGTTCCAGGGTTGGCAAAAACCCTTGCAGTTAAGACTATGGCAGAGGTTATAGATGCTGATTTTAAGCGTGTACAGTTTACACCGGATCTGCTCCCGGCAGATTTAATTGGTACCCTGGTTTTTAGACAGCAAACAGGGGAATTTGTTGTTCGCAAAGGGCCGGTTTTTTCGAATGTAATACTTGCAGATGAAATTAATAGAGCCCCGGCAAAAGTTCAATCAGCTCTTTTGGAAGCAATGGAGGAGAAGCAGATTACAATTGGTGATAAAACTCACGTACTGCCAGCACCTTTTTTTGTCCTGGCGACTCAAAATCCTATTGAACAGGAAGGGACTTATCCACTACCGGAAGCCCAGTTAGACAGATTTTTGATGAAGATACTTGTGGATTATCCTAATGCTCAGGAAGAGCTGGATATTTTGCGAATGATGGGAGTGGAAAAGAGTCATAAAATATCAAAAATATTAACACCGGTACTATTGGAAAAACTCCAAAAAACAGCTTCGGAAATTTTAGTTGATGAAAGAATAGAAGAATATATAGTGTCAATTATTACTGCTTCAAGGCAAAAAGAAGACTCTGTAAGGTCATATACAAGATTTATTGACTATGGTGCTTCTACAAGAGCCACAATTTATTTGTACAGATGTTCCAAAATAAAAGCTCTTTTTGAGGGAAGGACCTTTGTTATCCCTGACGATGTAAAGTCTGTAGTATATAATGTGCTGCGTCATAGAATAGTTCTCTCCTATGAAGCAGAATCTGATGAGCTGAAAGCAGATGATATAATAAATCAAATATTAAAAGTTGTTCCGGTTCCTTAAGTTCATGAACAACCTTGAATTATTCTCCAGAATTAAAAATTTACCTCTTGTTTCTTCAAAATTGGTCAATGGTTTTTTGGCTGGAAATTATAGATCTGTGTTTAAGGGCCCAGGGCTTGAGTTTGATGAGGTTCGGGAATATTCCGAAGGTGATGATTCCAGATTTATTGACTGGAATGTAAGCTCCAGGTTAGGTTCTCCCTATACAAAAACATTCCGTGAGGAAAGAGAGCTTGTTTTGTTTCTTCTTATCGATGTTTCTGCATCTCTCAGGACAGGTACAGGCAGGGTCAGAAAAAAAGATGCAGCTGCAATTATTTCTTCTCTCCTTGCATTTTCGGCTGTTCACAATAATGACCGGGTGGGAGCTGTCTTTTACACAGATAAAATTGAGAAATGGGTACCTCCTCGAAAGGGTAAAAAGCAGGTTTTTAGATTAGTTGAAGATATGATGGATTTAAAAGCTGAAAGCAGGGGGTCCGATCTTGGAAATGCTATTCGAACAGTTTATGAGTCCCTCCATAGAAGAGGTATTTGTGTTATAATATCAGACTTTAGGGTGGCTCCTGTCTGGAGAGAACTTGCCTTACTGGGAAAAAAGCATGATGTAATTGCATTAAAAATTACAGATCCGTCTGATTACGAGTTTCCTTTATCAGGTCTTATAGAAATTACAGATCCAGAGACCGGAAAAACAATCTATGGATCCGGCAGATTTAGAAAATTCCGAAAAAAATACCGTGATTTTTGGGAGACAAATGACATTTTCTGGAAGAGGGAATGTCTTAGAAGAGGAATTCATACCCTGTCAATAAGTACTGAAGATGATCCTGTTAAGGAATTATTAAAGTTTTTTTCTTCCAGGAGAAATAAGTGAAAAAATATTTTGTTTTTCCGATTTTGCTATTATTCCTGCTGTTAAGTGAGGTTAACGCAGATACAGGAATTAAGGTCCTCGATACCGTTTTTCTCCCAAAAGAATATTATGTTGGTGACAAGGTAGAATTAAGAATAAAGATAAGTAGTGCAGATGGATACAAACTTCAGCTTCCTGCTACTATTCCCGAATCCTCATGGGTAACTATTAATTCTGTTAATATTTCAGGATCGGATAAAAAGCCGGAACTTGATATTTTGTTTACATCCTTTATTCCGGGTACCAGATCATTACCGGTGATTACATTTGGGTCTATTATATTGAATTCTGTAAAAATTCACACATCTTCTTTGATTGATTCAAGGGATAGTAAGTTTGCAGGAATTATGAATCAGGCTCTAATACCCGGAACCCGATTCGGGCTGATTCTTCTTGTTGGGATCCTTTTTTTCAGTCCGATATTTTTTATACTGTTATCAGGTCCTCTTCGTGGGAAAATCTTTTATTTTATTAAAAAAAATATAGGTCTGCGTCCATTTAGAAAGCTTAAGAGATCCCTGAGGGATCTTGCAGTTCAGAGAAATGGAATAAGTTGCAGAAGATTTTATATAAAGTTATCAGGTTCAGTAAGGGAGTATCTTTCAAAACGGACTGATACGGATTTTATTACCCTAACTACGTCAGATATGGAAAGTTATTTTGTCAAAGTGTTAGGAAACGGAGATTTGGCAGAGGAACTTTTTAGAATGATGCAGCTTTCTGACAGAATTAAATTTGGTAATTTAACTACCAATGATGAACAAAAAATGACTGATATTAAACTTGTAGAAAAAATTTCGGATTTTATTGAACTTGAATTGAAAAATAAAGAATTTACCAGGGGTTTGGATTGATTACTTTTGATTATCCGGGAATGCTGCTTGTAGTTGCCTTACTCCCCCCAATAATATATCTAAGGCATTTCTGGAAAAAAAGGGGAGGGCGCCTGTCGTTTTCGTTTACAATTTGGGAACAGGAAGTCTTCAGGCCGGGTATGTACATCTCAAAATTTATTCTTTTTTTAGGATCATTTTTTTTCTGGTTAGGTTTGCTTTTTCTTATAATTGCCAATGCCGGACCTTCTCTTGTAACAAGAGAGAAAATATATATGACCAGAGGAATAGATATAATGTTTGTACTCGATGAATCACCCAGTATGGGAGGGAAGGATTTTCTCCCTGTGAATCGATTTGAATCTGCAAAAAAGGTTATTAAAGAGTTCGTTGAAGGGAGGGATCATGATCCTGTAGGATTAGTCAGCTTTGGTAAAAATGCTGTTCTGAGGGTTCCTCCTGGTCTTGATTATGAGAACTTTTTGATTCAACTTAAAAATCTTCAACTAATGGATTTGGGTAATGGAACAGCAATGGGTATGGGTATTGCACTGGCCTGTCTCCATTTACAGGAAAGTACAGCAAAAGAAAAAATTATAATATTATTAACAGATGGAGAAAATAATGCAGGGGAGATAGTTCCGGAATCTGCAGCTCAAATAGCAGTTGCTATGGGTATTAAGATATATTCAATTGGTATAGGCAGCTCCGGAAAGGTGCCCCTTGAGTTTATAGATAAAGAAACCGGAAAGATATACAGGGGAATGTATGAAAGCAAATACGATGAAGACATTCTGAAAGAAATATCAAATATGACTAACGGCGAGTTCTACCAGGCACGCAGCCCTGCTGCTCTCGATACAATTATGTCTTCTCTGGATTCTTTGGAACGAATAGAAAAGCGAACAAGGTTGAATATAAAAACCAGACCTATTCATAGAGAACTTATTTTACTTGGTTTTATCTTGATTCTCACTGATTTTTTCCTGAAAAAGTGGATTTTCAGGGAGGTATTATAATGATTGACCGCCCGGATACTTTTTATCTGTTTTTTATTTTAATTCCTGTCATATATATTTTCTATACACGGTTTATACTTGGTAAGAAAGATCTTGGTTCAATAGGTGGGAAATTTAGATCCAGTTTAATAATGGATGTGTTTGTAATAAAGTGGTTTTTCTCCTCTTTATTGTTTATACTGTTTATAGTTTTTTCTATTTTAGCTGCTGCTGGGTTCACAGGCCCAGGTAAGACAACAATAAAGTCGTCCGATGGAGTAGATCTGGTCTTTTTAGTTGATATTTCCGGCAGTATGCTTGGAACTGATGTATCTCCTTCCAGATTAAAACGTTCTACAGATTTAATTAGTGC
>JALTGJ010000297.1 GCA_027077185.1 Spirochaetales bacterium
TAAAACTTACCAAAACCGTAAGAAGTTTTTTAAAATCGCTTATTCCCCATGTAAGTTTTCCACTTGCACTGGTATTTAGTAATCTGTGGTTTTTTGCCCCAATTGTTAAATTTATTTTTAAAAAAAGTCCTACAACTGCTGCGATGGTACGTACAACCCAGGCTGTTACAATTCTTAAAGGAAGTAAGAAAGATAATATACTCCCTAATATGGCAGAAGCGATAGTAAATGTAAGAATTCTACCTGGAGAATTAAAAAAAGATGTTCTAAAAAGAATGAAAACTATAATAAGAGATCCCTATGTTTCTGTCGAATTTACCAATGAAGATGATGCAAGTAATCCTGTAAAGGAATCTGAAATTTATACAGATGGATATATTAAAATCAAATCAACAATTAATAAAATTTACCCCGAAGGGATAGTTTCTCCTTTTTTGGTAACAGCTGCAACAGATTCCAGACAGTATAAAGATATAACAGATAATATCTACCGATTTGTTCCAATGGTTCTAAGTCCTGAGGATCTCAGTAAAATACATGGATATAATGAATCTATATCTATTAAGAATTATACTTTAATAATAAATTTTTTTACTGAACTTATAAAAACTATTTAGAAACAATTAAAGGGGTTTAACACATGAACAAAGAACAACAGCAATCCAGCATTAAAATTGGGTTACGTGCTTTTATAGGAGCAGCAGCTATTATTCTTATTTTAATGATTGGCTCCGGAATAATGACAAGAGTGCTGCCTTCCGGACATTACCAAAGAGTAATGACAGAAGGCCGGTCAAGTATTGTACCCGATTCCTTTCAATATACAGAAAAGCCGGACTACCCTGTATGGAGATGGTTCACTGCACCAGGAGAAGTCCTGGTAAGTAAAGATAATTTAACAGTTATTACAATAATACTTTTTATTATTTTTATGAGCGGCTCATTTACAATAATGGAAGATGCAGGGTTGGTTGCCTATCTGCTAAAGGGCTTAATTAAACGATTTAGGAACAATAAGTATCTGCTTATGGCCATAATAATTTTTATGTTTATGTTTATGGCAGCCTTTCTTGGTGTTTATGAAGGCCTGGTACCTTTAATTGTTTTTATTATACCACTTGCTTATTCCCTGGGATGGGATTCCCTTACGGGACTTGGAATGAGCCTGCTTGCTCTTGCTTTCGGCTTTTCTGCTGCAGTAACAAATCCATTTACCATAGCTGTTGCCCAAAAAATTTCTGAACTTCCCCTTTTTTCAGGGGCCTGGCTTAGAATTATATTTTTTATAATTGTATATGGAATAGTTTATTTGTTTGTATCCACCTATGCCCGTAAAATAGAAAAAAATCCTGAAAGTTCAACAGTTTACAAGCTGGACAAACCTTTAAAAGAAAAGTTTATTGCTCTGGAGCTGGAAGATGAATCAGAAACATCTGCAAAACCCGAAATGACAAGAGCATTAATCTGGTTCAGTGTCTGTCTAACCCTTGCACTGGGATTTGTTGTTGTATCTTCCATGCTACCCGGTATTAGTGATTATGCCTTCCCATTAATGGGAGTATTATTCCTTATTGGTGGAGTTGGAAGCGGCTTTTTGGCAGGCTTAAAGGGATCAAAAATTGGCAGAATATTTTTAAAAGGTACCCTTAATATTCTTCCAGGTATTGTTCTTATACTTATGGCATACAGTGTTAAATTTATTATTGATCAGGGGCAGATAACTGATACAATCCTCTTTTCGGCATCTGCAAAAATTGCAGGGGCTTCACCCTTAAAAGCCGTATTTCTCATATACGGTCTTACACTTTTTATGAATTTCTTTATTGGCTCGGCATCTGCAAAGGCTTTTTTAATGATGCCCATCCTATCTCCTCTCGCGGATCTTGTACATATTACCAGACAGACAGCAGTTCTTGCATTTGATTTTGGAGATGGTTTTAGTAATATGATATACCCTTCAAATGCACTGCTTTTAATTGCCCTTGGCTTCACGGTGGTCAGTTACCCTAAATGGATAAAATGGACCCTGAAGCTTCAGGCTGTAATGCTGGTATTAACAAGCATCTTTCTGATTATTGCAGTAAAAACAGGTTTTGGACCTTTTTAATCTATCCCAACCAGTTTTTTATTCACCAGCTTTCTTACAATTCTTGTATCCAGTATCCCTACAGGTACAGGATTTTCTTCTGATTCGATTATAGGAAGCTGATCCCTTCCAAGCTGTTTTAGAATTATCAGAGCATCCTCAAGAGGCTCTGACTTGCTTATCTGATCCTGAATTGGGTCAATTATATCCCTTGCCAGTATCCAGTCCCAGGTATCCTGTGAGGCAATCAACTGTTTTAGGTCATTCATGGTTATTATACCAATAGTTATATTTTTCTGATCAACAACAGGCAGGCAAAAATAATCCCCTTCAGAGAAATATGGTACCAATTTATTTACAGAATCAGTTTCCTTTATAATTGGGATATCTTTATCAAGTACATCTTCAACTTTCCATTTGGCAATTACATCCTCTTCTGTAATATTTTTCCCTGATTCTTTTGCCAGTTTAATAGCAATTTTAACCATTGTTGGCCCAATTATCTGAACGATAAATGTTGTAGCTGTTACTCCTGTTATAATAATATCCCCAAGATTAATTCCATCTGAAAGAACAAGATTATTAAGATGCTGGCTGGCCATAATTGACAGTCCAATAGCAACACCACCCTGGGCAAATAATCCCAAACCAGTATATTTTTGTACAACGGGGTCTGCTTTCGTTATTTTGGCACCTATCCAGGCTCCTGTCATTTTTCCGGCACTTCTAAAAAAAACATAAAGGCCTACAATAATCCATAGAAATCCAGGCATATTATTTAAAGTCAGACGTGCACCGACCAGTACAAAAAACAGTACATAAATAGGAGAAGCAAAACTTCTTATAAGGGTAAAAAGCTCTTCACTTCTTTTAGGAGCCATGTTAGTTATTACAATACCAAGGGTCATGGTTGCAAGAATTACATCAAGGTCAAGCATAAGAGACAAAGCAA
>JALTGJ010000298.1 GCA_027077185.1 Spirochaetales bacterium
GGATTGATTCGACTTTAAAGGTCGAAAACTTAGATCTTCAAAAAAAATAAAGTTAATAGAGACCTTTAATGTCGATTTCAATCCATTGTTCCTGAAGGCCAAAGAGAGAATCATATCCTCATACAGGGTGTATAGGGTATTGCTAAGGGAATCCTGTTTCTTCCAAGGAAAAACTGTTTTTTAAATCTTGTTTTATTTCTTTATGCTTTACTACATCCCTGATTTAACACAGGTATATTAAATTTTACAGTTAATAAAATAACAGATTCCCAGTAATAATCAAGTCATTGCATAGACCTCTCCTGTGATATGAACCTGAGATATTATTTTGCTATGCAGAAATTTAAAATAAATCATTTTTAAGTAAAACCCGAGCCTCTTATTCTTGCATTGTTTGGGAGAATGGAAAACATAAATTTCATGGCTTTTCCGCATGAAGAGCAGTATAAACAGACTTTCTCAGGAGCCTCTTTCGGTGCTTTATTCATGACAGAATTAAATCCTTCTACAATTAACCTAAGCTTATCATAATCCAGAGAAAATGAGGTATGCATAAAACCGTAATATCTAACCTTCATAAAACCTGATGGCAAGACATGCAGAAGAAACTTTTGAATAAAATCTATTATGTCCAAGGAAGTTATAATAATCTTTCCTGTCTCACGTTTTGTATATTTAAAATAAACCCGCCGGTTATGAACTTTAATAATTCGGTGATCAGATATAGCCACTTTAAATACATACCGGGATAAATACTTTATTGTGTTACTGCCGGAGCCCACAGATTGAATATTAACATTCCATCCTTTTTCCCACACTTCAGGAGGGATTGTATTAAGTAAGTTTTCTTTTTCAATTATCTTTTTAAATTTATCTCTGCATATTTTAGATAACTGAAATATTGGAAGGTAAAATTCTTTTGAAGTTTTATTCCAGGATAATGATTCTTTATCTAAGGCACCCCCAGGAGCTACATAATGTATATGCGGATGATACTGAATCTGTCTTCCCCAGGTGTGCATAACTCCAAAAAAACCGGGAGTAGAACCTTTCATAATTCTGCTTTTGCCAGTAGCGGTCTTTATTGCTTCAGAACTCGCCTTGAAAAATGAAGAATATGCAAACAGCTGGTTATTTAGAAAGAACTCTCTTATCTCCTGGGGCACTGTAAAGGTTATCATAAAATAATTACAGTCAAGCTCCTTCTGGAGCTGCTTAAAAACCCACTGTTTTGTTTTATGATCCTGACAAGTCGGGCAGTGTCTGTTCCCACAAGACCTGTAGCTGGAATGGATTTTCCCACATGATTCACATTTATAGAATGTAATTCCATAAACTTCTGTTCGGCAGTTAATAATAGCATCAATTACTTTTTTATGATTTGTAGGAACTCTTCCTTCATTAATTCGTAAATATTCTTCTGCATACTTTTTGAAAATCTCTTTAATAGTGGTTTCCATATTAAAACCCACTCATTAAATTATCAATAATGCCATATGCATCACTATTCCCGGCAGCTGTTAAATGAAGATAAACCAGGGTAGATACAATAGTTGAATGCCCTAAGTAGATCTGAATATATCTTAAATTAACTCCAGATTCTAAAAGATGAGTTGCATAGCAATGCCTGAGGGTATGAACTGATACGCCTTTTTTATTTATATTAGCTCGTTTCAAGGCTTTTTTCATGGCTGTCTGAGGAGCACTCATTTTAATAGTTTCTTGTGCATGTTCTTTAACAGGTTTTCCATTTTTATTCTGAAGCCTTGGAAACATCAGTTTCTTATTTTTGTGAGTCAGCCAATATTGTCCTAAAAGTTTTAAAGTATCATGAGGCAGAGGAACGTACCGGTCTTTAGCCCCTTTACCTCTATGAATATGAATAACCTTTCTTTTTCTATCAATATCTGAGACTTCAATATTAAGAGCTTCGTTTAACCTAAGACCACAACTATAAACAAGAACAAGATAGACATAATTACTGAAGGGAGTTACACATTTTAAAAGCTTGTCCACCTCTTCCCGGGTCAGAACTGATGGTAGTTGTATGCCTCTTTTGAACTTGGCAATCTTAAATATTTCCCAGTTAACTTTATGGATCAATTGGTAGTAATATCTAATACCACACAAGGCTACATTCAATGTCGAAGGAGCCCATTTTGATGTGTTTTTCCTGTACAGTAAATAGTCCTGAACATCTTGTTCTGTTATTTCTGTAGGATCTTTGCTACAATGATCCTTAAGCAATCTTATTTCTCTTGCGTAAGTCTTCTGAGTTTGTGGACTCATACCACTTAGTTCTAACTTGTCGGTGAACTGCTTATGCCAGTTTTCTGATTTTTCCATTCTAATCTCCTATGGTTGCATAGGCGAGCAGGAAGCTTGCTTCCGACCAGCCTTTGGTTTCGTTGGTTAATATTTTAACCTATGGAGATTAGAGTGGATTTTATAGTGTTTGAGATATAGTCTTAGTAGGTTAGATGCCGCCCGCAGGGCTTACTTGAACAAACGCATGGAACGGAAAGCTTCTCGTCGCTGCGCTCCTGCGAGGCTTCCGCTCATGCTATGCGTTAAATTTACTGGACATAAATTGGAAAATGCCATCCATACATGGAGGAGAATTAAGAGTATTGGGCTGAACTGGTACAACTTATATTTTCCCGAATTGATCGTTATTATAGGACGTGATCGCTGGAAGTGGAAAGTCCAGATCTCTGGAGAAAGAAATTATGGAATTTATCTGGACTTTCTCTAGAAGCTTTAAGGTTGCCAGATAATGCACAAACCAGGCAAGAAAAATATATGGAATTGTTTGCTTTCCTTGTACATTGTCCTTGCCGAAGACAACAATGCTTTATTAATTCTTGCAGAATGTTGTAAGGTGTAAAGATAGAGAAACTTAACACATCGCTGGAATGGACTGCGATGTTTCTGGAGTATAGAATTGTTGGGTATGAATTAGAATATGTATCTTCGGCGGCGGCGCAGCAATTCAGCTCAACGTTATCACTTCTCCGGCTTAGAACTGTCTGGAAG
>JALTGJ010000299.1 GCA_027077185.1 Spirochaetales bacterium
TCTTGAACTAACTTCATGCATTAGTAGTGAATATATTTTATCGTGTTCAATGGAATTTTCGCCTTCAGTACTAATCTCATAATCTGCTACCTTTAACTCACCTGCAAGGTTCATAAGCTCTTCCTCATTAATTGCTACCAGTGCAGTAAGCTGTTTCCTGTCCTGTCCCAGCAGAACGGCATGATCTATATAGATACTCTCCTTCATTTTATCTTCAATTGGCTCCGGCTCCACATTCTCTCCTCCCATTAATACAATGGTATCTTTTGATCTTCCAACAATAATTATTTCACTGTTTTCAGTTTCTATACCAATATCACCTGTATTAAGCCAGCCATCTTTTCCAAGGACCTTGTCTGTTGCTTCCTGGTTTTTATAATAGCCAGTCATAAGCTGCGGTCCGGTTGTATAAATTATACCCTTCTCTCCAACCCAGGCTTTACTTCCATCTTCTTTTCTTATTTCAACTTTTACATTATCAAAAGGAACTCCAATAGTACCAAAAGTATTTCTATCAAAAGTTCTGGAAAGGATACCTGGAGCACATTCTGTCATTCCATAGGCATTAATTAAAGTAATACCTATGGAATTAAAAAGTTCATCAAGATATTTTGGAAGAGCCCCTGCTGCCGAAGTCGCTCCTCGAAGACGCCCTCCAACACTTGCCCTAAAAGGTTTAAATAATATATTTGAAAGTAAATGACCCGGCAGACTAAAGATAAAAAGTATTATATTAATAATGTAAAACAAACCTCTTTTTAAAGCTGATCTCTTTTTTAATGATAGATAACCACCTTTCAGATAGTTTTTTGACGACAAATAGAGCTGATTTATTTTAATAAAAGCAAAAATAAGATACCTTTTAAATGCAGGCATTTTACTAAGTGTTTTTATAAGCTTCTGGTAAATAGACTCCCATACCCTTGGAACAGATATAAGTATTTGAGGCCTTTCCTCTTTTAAATCTGCTGCAAAGTTTTTGGGAGATGAATACACAATTGTAACTCCTGCAAAAAAGGCACAATATTCAAAAGCCCTTTCATAAACATGCCAGGAAGGCAGCATTACAACTGTAGTTTCACCTTTAGCCGGATCAATCCCCAGTCTGGGAGTATTGGCAATAACATTCTGAACAAAACTCTTATGGGTAAGCATTACTCCCTTGGGGTTACCTGTAGTACCGGAAGTATATACAATTGTAAGAAGATCATTCGATGATATTTCTAATCGGCTCTTTTCCACAAAATCAGGATTTTTTTCATATTCAACCTGCCCCTCTTCCATAAGGGTATTATAAAAAACAACTTTTTCACTAATTTGTTTATCAATATTACTTAATGACCCGGAATCAATAATAAATATTTTTTTTGCTCTTTTCCAGTCTTCATTATTAAAAACTGATGTTAGCTCAACTAACTGTGATACATTTTCCAGTATTAAAAATTTGGAATCTGAATGATTATAGATAAATTTAACCTCTGATGGTGCCGTATCTGATCCCCTGGGAACAGATACGGCCTTAAGAGCCATAATAGCAAAATCTGTTATTATCCATTCAAATCTGTTATTTACAAAAAAACCAATATGATCACCTGGTTTTATAACATATTTCACAAATCCGGAAGTCAATATTTTTACAGCATATGCAGTATCCTTAAAGGTTTTAAACTTTATCTGCCCATTTTTTTTTGTTTTATGAGATACTCTTTCCGGATAGCTATCTTCTGCAAAAAAAATAAGATCCAGAATATTCAAGATACTATTTCCCATAATTACTCCCTACCCAGATAATCGCTGTTTTTTACTATAAATTCAACTAATTTGAATATATCCAACACAAATCAGAAATAATATACTATAATTGCCAATCTACGTAGACGTATATAGAGGATAATATAATAGAAAAGCAAAGAAAAATCAGCATCTTGAATGATGTCCTTGGTCCGGTTATGCATGGGCCTTCAAGTTCTCATTCCGCTGCACCTTATGCAATAGCGCGCATCTGCAGGCAATTTTCACTATCAAACGGTGAAAACCTTCTGGAAGCATCTATCCGGTTTGATTTTGATGGATCTTTTGCGCAGGTACATGAAGAACAGGGATCAGACGAGGGTTTCGCGGCAGGTTTACTTGGTGCAGATATGGAATCCAAAGAATATTCTTATGCACTATCAACATTAAAAAGTCCGATTGCACCTTTTAAATTCGATATAGAGCTCTGCTCATTAAAACAGATAATTCACCCCAATCTTGTAGAACTTTCACTCACTTGTGAAAGCAATTCATACCGCCGCACAGATCGGTATCTGGCAATTTCGACTGGCGGCGGAATTTTCGAACTTCTTCAATACAATGATAGAAAAATTAGTATTGACGGATCAACTTATACAGTCATGATTGAATGCAGCGCACCAATATCACTTAAAGATATTCTTGGGTGCCTGGAGGATAAAGATTTATTTATTAATAAACAGCAAAATGTTGATGATGTACGCGATTTCTGGTTATTTCGAACTTCCAGAAAACTGAACAAAAAAGAACGTACTTCTCTATCTCATATATCAAATATCACTTTGATTCGTGAAGCTGAACCTGTTCAGTTACTGGTATCAGGAGGACAAACATTTTTCAATAACGGAAAAGAGGTTCTTGAGTTGTGCAGGAATCAGACCTTACCTGAAATAGCTTTACAATATGAATCTATGCTTTTGGGTTTACCAGCGGAAACAGTCGAGAAACACTTTCGCAGACGTGCACAGTTGCTGTTGGATATTGTGCAGGAGGGACTTGATAGAAGTAGTGGGAAAGCACGATATAAATATTTAGCCCCCTCTGCAGGTAAAATATTAAAATCTCAGATGGCGAAGGTATTGGCCGGAGATTACATCCATTTTGCAATTAGTGGTGCGTTATCTGTAATGGAAACTAATATTATAAGAGGTATAGTCTGTGCCTGCCCTACTGCAGGCAGCGCTGGAATTATCCCTGGCTGCCTTTACAGCCTGAAGCAAAAAGGACATTCAATGTCAGAGAT
>JALTGJ010000300.1 GCA_027077185.1 Spirochaetales bacterium
GGATATCGGTACTGGAAAAAGCAAGAGAAATTAAAGCTGCTACAAAAACAGCTCCATAAATTCCATTGCCGTCATGGCCGACACTTGCTGCCATTTGTGCATATTCGGCAGCTTTTTTATAATTATCCGGAAATACCAGTCCCCAGGTATCAATAAATATCTGACCGCCAATCTGCTCTGCAATAGCTGCACCATTCACTTTAATACTGCCGGAATCCGGAGCTGAAATACCATTTTTCAGGTTAAGATAGGCAGTATGTTCTGTACTCCTGCCATAACCACCCCACCAGTAAAAACCTATCCCTTCCCTGGTATAATTAAGCCATGTTTTTCCAACTTTTTCTGCTGTAAGAGGTGCATCAAAATCCAAAAGGGATCTAATAAAAAATACAGGCCCGTTTACATCATCATCTGCTGCAAAATTACTGTAGTTTTTAACATATCCCCGGATGTCTCCATAGGTTTCTTTAATTCTTTCATAAGTCCATATTGTAGGCTCGACAGGAGCACCAAGTCTTATACCGGCACACATTCCCAAAAGGCCTGTATACACCTGTTCCAGATATTTTTGTTTGTTCATTTTTTTTCCTGTCACACAGATTTGTATGATCTATGATATATATGATTTATGATCGATGACCGTAGAGACGCCCAAATTGGGCGTCTTTACGAATCATCGATAACCCCGAGACACATCATGATGTATCCTAACAGGGTAAAACATACAGTGCTTTTATTTCAACATTCCCTGTGCATATTCTGTAATTTTATCACCACCAAGATCATACCATTTTTTAACAAATTCGTCGAATTTATCAATGGAGTATTCACCGGTTATAATTTTAAAACTGTATTCTTTATACAGATTAGTAAGAGCATCCCATGCTGGAGCCATATCTGCAGGAATTGGAAAATCAGGATCACCAACTACATATTTACCAAGAAAATCCCAGCTTTCTGCACCTAAGGAACCAAGAACAGGAAGAGGACCTTTGTATGTCATAACCTCATTAAACCTTGGCCACCATTCTGATTTTTTATCAGTAAAAGCATATTTACCGTTATCTACAGTATAATGTACACCTTCAATTCCATAACGATCTAGGAGCTGTCCTTTATCTGTTGCCATAAATTCCAGCAACTGAAACACAAGATCAGGATTCTTACTTGTTGCACTTATTGCCCATCCTCTTGTCTCTTTAGCTGTAGAAACAGAATATCCCTGACCAACACCTTTAGCAGGGGGAAGAGCAACCAGGCCTACTCCCTGGGCATCCTTAAGTTTTGTATCATAAATATCACAAACAACTCCTGAAGTACCAAAAACCATGGCAACTTTATTGTTATACAGCTTATCTTCCATAGTATCCCATTTTGTTGTTACATAATCTTTATCAAAAAGACCTTCTGCATAGAGTTTCTGATAAAAAGCCAATTTTTCTTTTTCTGCGTCAGATACTTTTTTATAAACATAGGATCCACCTTGCTTTATCCAGGTAGCTGTTTCACCAAAGGCATGATTAAAAGTAAAATCCATTCTGCTTGTACCACCTGTATCTGTCATTACAAATGCATCCGGATGATTACTCTTAATAGTTTTAAAAAGATTATAGTAATCATCTACGGTTACAGGAATTTTATTGCCGGCTTCTTTAAACCAGTCTTCTCTTACAAGAGCTATTCTTGCACGTGGCGCAGCAAGCCAAAGAAGGTATGGATAGTTTGCAATTCTCTGTTTGTTAAAATCCTGAAGTACATTCTGCATAACTTTAGAGTTATCAACATAGGACTGCAAATCTACCAATAGTCCCTGTTTTGAGACAGCCTCATCACCACCCTGAAAATATATTAGATCAGGAATGTCCCCACCCATAAGCATGAGGTTCAGTTTTTCCTTGTAAGCACCATCCGGAACTTTTACAAGCTCAAGATTTACTTTCTGACCTGAATATTGTTCAAATCCTGCTGCTACTTTATCCAAAAACTGAAGATTTATGTCCTCGGTGGGAGAAAAATCCTTTCCTACAATACGAATAGTAGGAACTTCTCCAACAGCTGTTGCAGAACTACTGTCTTTTGCACCTCCGGCAAAACCCATACCTGAAATTACTACTAAAATAAGTAGTGTAATCCAAAAACGTTTCATATATTCCTCCTGTGAAACTGTATAAATCGCAGATTTCTTTATTTTTCTGCAATCTTTTATTCTTTAACCGACCCCTGCAGCCTTCCCTTAACAAAATATTTAAGTACAAATGGGTAGAAAACAAGAATTGGTATTATGGAAATAATAATTAAAGCTGCTTTAATAGCCTTTATGTCCAGTTGAGCTGCAGCTGTAACTTTTAGAAAATTCATACTGCCAATAAATGAAGCTTTTTCTGCTGAAATTAATAACTCCCGGAGTACAACCTGAAGGGGATATTTAACTTCGTCTGTAAGGTAAATCATGGCCCTGAAATATTCATTCCAGTGAAAAACACCATAAAACAAACTAACCGTAGCTATTCCTGCAACACTTACAGG
The DNA here is from genome assembly GCA_027077185.1 of Spirochaetales bacterium. Next base: position 2,527 of record JALTGJ010000300.1, read on the forward strand.
TATAACAATTTTAAAAAGAATCTTTGTCTCGTTGTAACCATCAATCCGGGCTGCTTCTATTAGAGAGGGCGGAACTTTATCAAAAAATCTCATAAGTATAATTAAATAGTAGGGGTTTACTGCTTTATACAAAATAACCGACCAGTATGAATTAAGAAGATGAAGCTTTCTCATTAAAAAATAATCCGGAATTAAACCACCTTCAAAAATCATTGTAATTACAATCATTGTTATAAAAAGTTTTCTTCCAAACAAATTACGTTTTGTTAGAACATATGCACCCATACTTGTTAAAACTATATTTATAACAAGACCCGCAGCGGTAATAAAAATAGAATTAATTACTCCCCTTGCCACCTTTGGAATAGCAAGTACTGTTTTATATGTACTTAGGGTAAATCCGTAAGGAATAATTGTTGTCCCCCCGGCTCCGGAGATATAATCTGCCCCGGTAAGAGAAATAACTAACTGATTATAAAGAGGATAAACCAGTATAAGAGCGCCTGC
>JALTGJ010000301.1 GCA_027077185.1 Spirochaetales bacterium
TATCTCATCCAGTGGTATGGAGCCAAACTTTGGCTGTAGATGATTGACCAGTTGTCCTCTTTTCATACCTAATATCTCAGGGGAGATTGGTTTATTAGAAGCCTGTCTTCTTAAAGTGAGTTTGCAGCTGGGGATGAAGAAGGTTTTAGAATATTCTCTAAATGTAATTGTTGTTTTCTGTTTTAGTAATGCAGCCTGATAAGCTTCTTTAGCAATACGCTCAGCTTCATATTTTACTTTTGTTTTTGTTGATATCTCAGTTCTTGGCCCTATAGATAGGACATATCTCCAGTATTTGTGATGCTCATTGGGCTTTTTCATGTTATAAGGTAATTTGTGTCGTCCCATATCTGCTCCTTAGGCATAATCATAGAAATATGCATTCCGGGAGCGGGGGAATTTAGATATTGAAGATTAATCTAAAGAATGGATGGTCTTAGACTTGAAGTTAATTGTACTTTTTGCCGGTGATTATGAAATATTTTCTATAATAACTTTGGGATAGGTACGTTCTGAAACAGGTGAAAAGCTTTTTTCCTGCTCTAAAATGTATAGTGGTCACAAAAATATTAAATGCAAAGAAGATAAAAGGTTTGAACTATCAGTATACTGGGCTCATTTACTTTCGTACTATTAAATTGTCACTACGGGCTTCATCATCATTACTACCGTTTAAGTGCTTAAAGATGTAAAAAATAACCCACTGGGTTTATATAACAAAAGAGGTGCTTTTTTTATTAAATCAAATGAATCCCTGTATTCCTCTACTGAACTAGATCATTCTCCCACCAGATATCACTAGCGGATACCCAGACAGGAGCGAAAACATCAATGTCTCCATCTCCGTCAAAATCACCTGCATAAACTGAATCCATAGTGTGAAAACTCGAATCAAGAGTTCGCTGGATAAAATTTTCATCTCCATCATTTTCGAACCAAATAATATCATTAGTGTCAGATCGGGTCACAATAATATCAAATTCATTATCCATATTTAGATCCGCTACATGTAGGGAGGAAGCTTCTACATTCTCTAAAATTAGGTGTTTAGTAAAAAATTCATTTCCATCATTTTCCCACCAGGCTATTCTTTTTCCTGAGTCTGTAACACTTATAACATCAATATCTCCATCATGATCCATGTCAGCTGCATGAATGCTTGTTGCATCATCAAATTCACTATCAATTATATGTTCAGTGAAGGTTTCATCACCATTATTCTCCCACCAAACAACATCGGCGGGATCATTTACAGCTCCTAAAATATCAATATCAGTATCTCCATCCATATCTACTGCATATACATCCGATGCATCCCAGAATCTTGTATCGGCACTTATTATAAATTTTGTGAAATTTTCATTTCCATCGTTTTTCCACCATCCGACTTCACCTGTGATTTCCGACGAACCTACAATATCCATAAATCCATCACCGTTAAAATCTGATGCATATATGCTGTAAATACTTTCTAAAGCTGTAGTGATAACATGTTTAGTAAAATTCTCATTACTGTCATTTTCCCACCACGCAAGGGTATCAGTACTTGGAGCGCCTCCAATGATATCAATATCCCCGTCACCGTCCATATCTACTGCAAATACACAGCGACCTCCAACAAATGCACTGTCTATGTTATGTTTTGTAAAACTTCCTGTCCCGTCATTTTCCCACCAGTCTAAATCATCCCCCAAATATTTAGCTCCAAGGAGATCAAGATCACCATCACTATCAATATCAGCTGCATAGGCTGTATATGGTGCATTGTAATTATCAGTTATAATATGTTCAGTAAAGCTTACAGGTTCAAGTCCGAACTGCCATATCGTAGGATCAATAAAACCGTCCCCCCATTCACCATCTTCATTTTGAGAGTTTACTTTCCAGGAATAGGTCTTACCATAAGACAACCTCTCATCCAAAAGGATTTCAGAATCTGAAAAAAAACTATTTGAGAAAAAATAAGAGCTATCATCTCCAGATACTTGAATTTTATATGCTGTAACACCAGGCTCATCTTCCCAATCTAGAAGAGCAAGTGGAGATCTTACAAAACCACCATCAGAAGGAACAGGAAATGAAGGCTGACTTACACTAACACGAAAATAATAAGTTGGACTCCATCCACTCCAAACTCCTGCAGAGTTAAGATGTTTTACCCTCCATTGCTGGATGTATCCATGACTGGTTATATAGTCAATCTGATACTGTGACTCTATAAGGGAATCAATATCAACATTCAATATTTCAGATGAAGAATCAAATGCTGAACCAACCTGAAGATGATATCTGACTGCGCCGGGGAAGTCATTCCAGTCCAGTAAAGGCGTAGAATCTACTATAGCTTCCCCGTCGGCAGGAATAACATATGGAATGCCTGTATCAATAATAATGTCCAATACACCACTCCAGGAATTACTCCATCTGCCAGCTATACTGTCATAAGCTTTAGCACGCCAAAGAAATCTGCCATCATGCAGAATACCAGAAGGGACAATACATTCATTTGTTTCAAAATCATCCTTTGAAAAGAGAATAAATTCATCAAAAACATCATAGTTCTCATAGTATGGGGAAATTTGAATCCAGTAATGTGTTACTATATTCGGATTTAATGGTCTGATAGTAAGCACAGGTGTTAGGGTATTATAAATATTTGTATCAGGATAAGGGGTAATTATATCATCTACATCATCATATCCGGTTATTCCATCTCCATCAAAATCACTCCAATCGGGTTCCTCTATTTCAACAGGACATGAAATAAATGCAAACTGTATGAAAACCAGAATGAGAATGTATATATATTTATTTTTCAATTTATTACTCCTTTATCGTTTTAAATAAACTCGTAGACCAATAAAATTTTTCTTAATTTTGATTTTTAAATAACAGTATATTGTTTTCAGGGAATTTTACAAGTAAATTTTCCTCCACTAATTAGTATGAAAGAGCTCCTTCAAATTGCCGGTAAATTGGAATTGTAACCTGATAAAGGCCGTATCTATCATGAAATAGGTAAATGTCTGAGAGAACCAGGAAGTAGGTTTAAAAAGTTTGAAAACATGGACTCTGACTATTACATGGATAAAGCACAGGAAATGTTGTCCGAAACTGGAATGGACAATGGAAGTTTCTTCAGCATCAGTATAGAAATATTTATTACTTTAGTTAATTGTTTATTTGACATTCATTGAACTGTCTTATTCTTCAAAAATAAACATTAACAAGAGCTCTTGATAACACCATTTCTCAATTAACAAGACAACTTGTAGACTGCAAATATCAATTAAAGAGACCTCTTGTTTTAAGACTTGTTAGATATACATGCTGTCAGAGAGGCTTCAGAGAGAGTTGAGCTAAAATACCAGAAAAAATATTGATATTAACACTGATAAAGAAGCTAATTAAATGACAATTTTATAAGCAGAAACACCAATTATCCAACCAATTAAAACCAAAATCACATATCAAACAGCGTCAATATCGGCGTCAGTACCAAATTTGATATTTTTAGCCAATTCCTAGAATCATCTTAAACCCTTACAATACAAGCACTTAAGCATAAAAAAAGCACCTCTAAAAGAGGTGCTTTATGGGTCCACAAGGACTTGAACCTTGGACAACCTGATTATGAGTCAGGGACTCTAACCAACTGAGCTATAGACCCAATACTTGTACCCAGCCTGGATGCATGAACAATGCAAGTTAAGCTTATGGCCAGAACAAGTTCGATATTTGTATCAAAAAAAGAGTATTATGTCAACAATCCCTCTCTATGGTAATTCCTGATATTTCAATAAAAAATTAATTAATATTTCTTTGTTTGTACTGAATTTTGACAGTTCCTGAAAATCTTTATAAAGATCTGTAATATACAGTGAAATTTCTTCAAATCTATCAATAGTACCAATATTTAATTGATTTAATTTATCGATCAGCTTAAGTGCATATTCATTAGTAAACTCTGTACATTCAGCGGACAACGCAAACAGTCCTGCTGGAATACAGTTTATGCTATGCTGTTTCATGTAGAGAATGCTGTTGGTAATCTGTACTGCCTGGTTTTCCAGGTATTCCAGTTCTTCCTCATATCCGGCAGTTCCACCGGCAAGTTCCTCAATAAGAGAGCTGATTCGTAAATGATTAAAACATACAACCATCACATGAAGACTGGGTACACAATGAAGGTGAGGATCTGCCCAGTGAAGTAGTTTTAGTTTTATATGTCTTCCGGAACCGGGCCTTGTCGTTGTTGATTGGCAACGATCAGAAACCTCGAAGCCATTTTTATACAGCTGGTCAATATTTTTGATATATTGCTCTATTAGAGGAAGAGCCCTGTTTCCAAATTCCCGATAAAGGAAAAAGATAGATTTAATCCATAACTGAGAAAAACTCATGTAAGTTCTCAGGTATTCCAGGGAAAAGGGAATAAGCTTATCAAGTTCATGATCTACATTTACAATTTTACGTTTTCTTATTCTGATACGGCTTTGATATTGGGGAAGAAAGAATTTTGTAAGTAAAGTTCCCAGGAATTTAAATCCGGTTTTTCTGGTTTCCTTTTTGCTAAGAAAGATAAAAGCTGCGTAGAAAACATTAAGGTTAATTATTCTATTCAATTTAGAATCCCTTAACTTTGTGACCAAACAGCATATTTTGATAGCATCTTACACATCCAGGGAAAAGCCCATGTTCAGATTGTTTTAGAGTTTGTCGGAATTTAACAGCACGATCGTTATTTAAAATATCGTACAGCTTGCTGTCTTTAATATTTCCCAGAGTATATTCAGGATAATCTGCACAAAAATGAACATTACCATTATAATCTATATTGCATTGAGACCATGGAACAGTGCACCTGTCCCGTACAACAAGATCAAGATTTGAATAATATTCACCGATTTTTTCAGGATTGATTGCTGGTACTGTAACAACAGGGTATCCAAGGTTCATAGAATGTATTTTTTTTAATATTTCAGCAAAAACTTTGCCGTCTATTCCTTCATTGTATCCTGTATTATAAGCCTCAAGACAATGTGTATCTGTATCAAGTTTTTCTTTCATAAATTCTTTATGTTTTTTTACAATAGTATCATTGGAATAGGTACCAAGGTTTATAAAATGCCAGGATAAATTAAAATCTTTTACAGCTTCTACAAGTTTATCCAGATGCATATAGTTTTTATTACTTACCGTTGTTACAATTCCCATATGAGGGAATTTACTTTTCTGAAGCTTCTTTTGTCTATTTATTTCTTTAAAGCCTTCTATTACCCTATTATAGGCTCCAATACCTCTTATCTTATTGTTTACCTCTTCAAACCCATCCAGGGAGACAAACAAGGCATTCCATTTATCTCTCACAATCCTCTCTGCTTCTTTTTTTAGAAATGTGCCGTTTGTATTAACACTTAACACGCATTTCTTGTTAACTATATATTTTGCAAGATCCATAAAATCAGGATATAGAAAGGGTTCTCCACCCCACATATAAAAGACAGGTTTATCCGGAGCAATTTCATCTACAAGGCTTTTATAACGATCCAGGGAAATAATTTTTTTTGCTTCCTTTCTTGCATATTCACCTTTTAGTACACCTTTATCTCCTCGTTGTCCGCACATAACACAATTTAAATTACACAGTGGAGTAATCCTAAAATATATAAGGCTTGGTTTATTTGATTTTCCCCTGTAGAATCTTCGATCAATAGTATTGTTTTTTTTGCTGAGGAGAAAAGTTTTTGCTATTCGATAGGACATCCCCGGATTCTGAAAAAGAATTTTGGGTACAATGGAAAAGTTATTATTCATTATAATATATCTAAATCCTTATTGTTTTCGGAGCAGCACCCTGGAGAAACCCAGGACTTCCAGCTTCTTTTTAATTGGATCTATTTGTATCTCCTCAATATTTTTTAGAATTATACGCATATTTCCACTCGATGTTAACTCTATTGATGGAATAAATTCGTTATTATTAAGGAGATTTACTAATTTATCAACATTTGATTGATTTGTGAATGAAGCAATCTGAATTATCCATTTATGCTGAAGCAGCCCGGTTTCAGCATTATGATCTTTGTTTCCATCAAGTTCATCAGGATTTTCAATAATTCTTATTTCTACAGTTGCAACTCCTTTCCCTACCATATCCAGTCTGCTTGCTGCAGCTCTGGAAAGATCGATTATTCGTCCTTCAACAAAGGGTCCCCTGTCATTTATTCTTACATGGACTATTTTATCATTTCCCAAATTTTTGACTTCAACTATTGTATTAAATGGCAGAGTCTTATGTGCAGCAGTCAGCATGTTTGTATCAAAGTGTTCTCCGTTGGCTGTTAGACGACCCTGGAATTTCCCGCCATACCAGGATGCCTTACCTGTTTCAAGACCTAATAAATTGCTGCTAAGGAATGCCAGGACCAGAAATGTGTATATAGTTCGTTTGTGCATACAATTGTATCGGCTGCAGTCCTCTATTCATTGAGAAGCTTTTTGCGCTATCTTACATTTTGAATTTTGAAAGCACTTCTTCTCTAACACAGAGCAGTATGACTGGCGAAAAAAGCCTGCAAACTCTAAAAGTGGGACACATCGCACAAGACTCTGAGTCCTTTCATCTTGAATAACCATATCATCATAAGTATAATCCCTTTTATGAAAACAGAATCAAACAAAAAGCAAATACAAAAATCAGTCCATTGGGCCGATATAAATGCAGATAAAATAATCAGAGAAAAAGGGGCTAAGGATGTCTATGTCTGCGCCTCGGGTATTACGCCTTCAGGAACAGTTCATATAGGGAACTTTAGAGAAATTATATCAGTTGATCTGGTTGTAAAGGCCCTAAGGGATAAAGGAAAAAAAGTAAGATTTATATATTCCTGGGATGACTATGATGTCTTTCGAAAAGTACCGGTAAATATGCCGGATCAGGATTTATTAACTACATATTTACGAAAACCAATAACCCTTGTTCCCGATACAAAGGGTGACTGCAGCAGTTACGCTGAGGCAAACGAAAAAGAACTGGAAGCAATTCTTCCTGTAGTCGGAGTAGTTCCGGAATATATATATCAGGCAGAAAGATACAGGGCATCAAAATATGCAGAAGGTATACGATTAGCTCTGGAAAAAAAGGATGTCATTAAAAGGCTTCTTGATGAACATCGAACTACTCCCTTGCCGGAAGACTGGATGCCTGTTTCCGTGTTCAGTAATTTTACGGATAAGGATAACACTAAGGTTTTAAGCTGGGATGGTGAGTGGGGGCTTACCTATCGCTGTCTGGATACGGAAAAAGAGGAAACAGTTGATATAAGAAATACCTCTGCAGTTAAACTACCCTGGAGAATAGACTGGCCCATGCGATGGAAGGAAGAGGTAGTAGATTTTGAACCTGCAGGGAAGGACCATCACTCAGAGGGAGGATCTTTTGATACAGCAAAAAAAGTTGTTCAGGAAGTTTTTGGCGGCGAGGCTCCTGTAACCTTTCAGTATGATTTTATAAGAATCAAGGGAAGGGGAGGGAAAATTTCTTCCTCCACAGGAGAGGTTATAAGCCTTGCAGATGTTCTGGAAGTATATCCTCCGGAAATAGTTCGTTATCTTTTTGCCGGAACAAGGCCAAACAGTGAATTTGCAATATCTTTTGATCTGGATGTTTTAAAAATATATGAAGATTATGATAAATGTGAGAGAATCTACTTTGGTGAGCAGAAGGTAAATGACAAGAAAAAAGCAAAAGAAAGCCGTATTTATGAGCTTTCCCAGGTTGGAGCGGTACCGTCCGAAATGCCTTTTCAGGCTTCATTCAGGCATTTATGCAATCTATTGCAAATTCATAATGGAGAGGTTGATACTGTAATAGGCCTTCTTGATGGTGTTGTGCCGGAACAGCTCGATCGATTAAGGGTTAGAGTTAAATGTGCCTGGAACTGGATACGTGAATTCAGTCCGGAGGATTTTAGATTTTCTCTTCAGTCAGAAGAAGATGAACTTTTTGAAGTGGACAAAAAAGAGATGGAAGCAGTTAGGCTTTTGAAAAGTGAAATTGAAAAACTGGATTCTCATAATGATAAATCTTTGGGAGAAGCAATTTATTCAATAGCTGAAGCAAGTGGATTGGAGCCAAAGGATCTGTTTACACTAATCTATAGGGTTCTAATTGGAAAAGAAAAGGGACCACGTTTGGTTGGGTTTATTATGATAGTCGGGAAAGATAAAATTCTGGATATACTAAATAGATATTAATAATTATAAGCTAATATTGAATAGAACAGTTTGTATCCTTGTTATTCGATCCTGTAAGTTGTACTATTTATGTAGAGGGAGCTATGCCGTTTATTTCAGAGTTTTTTGGAATTAAAATATACATGTATTGGGATGAACATGCCCCTCCTCATTTTCATGCAGAATATGCGAACATGAAAGCGTTGATTTCAATAAGAGATGCAGTAGTAATGAAGGGGATGATTCCTTCCAGGCAGTTGAAGTTAGTCCTGGCATGGTGTGAGTTACATGAACAGGAGCTTTTAAAGAATTGGGATGTTGCTCAAGCCCATGGTGAATTGTTCAAAATAGATCCTATAAAGTAGGAGGAATGATAAAAAGGTTATGAATGGCTGTTTTGATATAAATGTAATACTCTTTATCATTCAGCGGCAGAGACTTTCCCTGAAATGAGGGTAGATGAGATTTATCCATATAAAATCACAGGAAAGTGCTCGAAAGCGATTATAAGGGGGGGTAATGATACAAAGTGTTGTACAGGTTCTTCCACAAGAAGATTATACTGTTTATGTATATTTTGATGATGGTAAAATAATACTTTATGATATGTCTCCGCTTATTGGTAAAGGGGTATTTAATAAAATATCAAATATTGATACTTTTATAGATAAATGTACTGTTCTAAATAATACTCTTGCCTGGGATGTTGGAGGAAACTACGATCCTTATAAATG
>JALTGJ010000302.1 GCA_027077185.1 Spirochaetales bacterium
TTGAAATATTGTGATAAAATTTTGTTTAATATTTGACAAGAAGAAAATATGCTTAATAAATAATTTTAATTTTGATATTAAAATATGATTGACATAATTGTACTGTAGTTTTATAGTCTGCTTGTATCTTTGTTGTGACTATATATGTAGTTTAAGATATAAACTTTACTATTTTTGTATTGTATAGAAGTTAAATAAAATAGGAGGGAGACTTGCTTATGAAGAATTTTAAGGGTTTCATTATTTTTTTAATCATGCTGGCCCTTACCTGGCTATTGCTGACAGGTACACTAAATAAGGATGAACTTTTGGTAGGTGGAATCGGGCTTGCTTTGATAGCAATTCTATTTTACAAATACAGTGACCTTTATGGTGCATTAAAGATTACTCCGAAAATTATTCTTTATTATCCATTATATCTAGTTGTTTTTCTGTTTGAACTTATGAAAGCTAATATTGATGTTGCATTAAGGGTAATAAGTCCATCTCTACCAATTAATCCTGGTATTGTTGCAGTGAAAACAAGTTTGAAAGATCCTCTTTCCAAACTTATTCTTGCCAACTCAATTACTTTGACACCGGGAACTCTTACAGTAGATGTAAAAGGGGATACCCTGTTTATTCACTGGATAGATGTAAAAGGTAAGGATGTTGAGAGTGCAACCAAAGCTATAAGTGGTAAATTTGAAAAGATATTAAAGGAGATCGTTAAATGATTTTAACATTATCTTTTGTGTTAATAGGTCTTGCAGTTTTGTTTTCCCTGTTAAGGTTAATAAAGGGACCTACCAGTTTTGACCGTCTTTTGGCAGCAGATACAATTGCTGTTATAACTACGGCTTTATTAGCCCTTATTGCCGCTTATGCGGGCAGGGTTATCTATTTGGACGTAGCACTTGTATATACGGTTCTGGGGTTTGCAGGTGTAGTTGTTGTAGCCAGATACCTGGAAGGGGGGCTTTAATCATGACTATTGTTGGAAATATTCTTGTATTAATAGGTTCGTTTTTTCTGTTTCTTGGGTCTCTTGGTATTTTTAGAATGCCCGATGTTTACAATCGCCTCCAGGCAGGAACAAAAGCTACTACTCTTGGAGCAATGTCACTGATTCTTGGTGTCGGCTTTCTGGATAGCGGGTTTCTAATAAAAAGTATAGCTATAATATTATTTATTGTGCTTACTAATCCTATTTCAAGCAGTACTATTGCCCGGGCCAGCCATAAATCAGGTGTTCCTCTTACCAGTGAGTCTGTAGTTGATGTATGTCAGGATGACATAAAAAAAGAGGAGGTTTAAAAAATGCTCTATCTTTTAAGTTTTTTAGTATTTGTAATGCTGACTGTGGGGATTGCTATAATATTTGTTAAAGATATTTTAAATGCAGTAATCCTTTCTACCGTTGTAAGCTTGATAGCATCGGTTATCTTTCTTTTTATAGCTGCTCCGGATGTAGCAATAACTGAGGCAGCAATTGGAGCTGCATTAACAACAGTTGTTTTTGTGATAGCCATTAGGCGCACAAAAATAAAAGAAACCGCAAATAAGGAATAGGTTATGAGAAAATTAGTGAGTATTGTGCTGTTGGCCGGATTCGTTTTCTATTTTGCCACCCTTACAGGTGGTCTTTTGATTCCATCAACAAGCAGTGATAGGAGCAGTGTCGGATTGGAAATTTTATCCCGGACTGCAAATGAAACAGGTGGTGCAAATGCAGTTACATCTGTTGTTGTTCTTTACAGAGGGTTTGATACTCTTGGAGAAGTAACAGTATTGTTTCTTGCAGCACTTGGTATTTCGGTATTTATGAAAAGTACTGCAAAAGTGAGGAAAAGAACCCTGGATCAAAGTTTTATATTAAAAACCGGAAGCAGATTGTTATTTCCTTTAATGTTTCTCTTTGGCTTCTATATTATTGCCCATGGGCACTTAACTCCAGGAGGAGGTTTCCCTGGAGGAGTTATTATTGCAACAGGATTTTTTATTGTACTGTTAACTTCAGAATCAGTAGAATTTAATAAAACACTTATGTCTGTTCTGGAAGGTCTTGCAGGTCTTACTTTTATAGGTCTTGGTCTTATAGGTCTCTTTGGTCCTGGTAATTCGTTTCTACAGAATTTTCTACCTCTGGGTACATTTAACACTGTTTTTAGTGCTGGTATTATTCCGGTTATTTATGCTGTGGTAGGTGTCAAGGTTGCTGCGGAACTGTCAAGTGTTGTGTTTGCAATGAAGGAGTCGAAATGAACAGTATAATTACAATTTCTACGGTGCTTAATACTGCATCTATGGGACTTATTATTCTGGGTCTTTTTATTGTTTTTACTCAAAAAAACCTTATTAAGATGGTTATCGGTCTTGGGATTGCAGATACAGGGGTAAATATAATGTTGGTATCTACCGGCTATATTAATGGTAATACAGCACCTATCTTCTCTAAAACAGCATTAAAAATTTCACAAATGGTCGATCCTGTCCCTCAGGCTCTGGTTCTTACATCAATCGTAATAGGTTTTGGTGTTTCAGCTCTTGCTCTTGCTTTAATTATAAGGCTTTTTGAAAAGACCGGAACACTTGATACTTCAAAAATAAGGGGGCTCAAGTGGTAAATCCTATACTGCTTATAATAATTCCTCTGGGTACAGCTTTTCTAATTTCAACTGTAGCAGGGGCCTTTAAGAACAGTACCAAATATATAGCTTTTTTAGCTTTACTGGCCAATGTATGGATAAGCATATCATTGCTTCCCAAAGTCATGAATCATCCTTTAAATGTTATTATTGCAGGTATAAAACCTCCCGTGGGAATAAATCTTCTTGTTGGACCTATGGGGGCAATATTTTCAATAATAATTTCTGTTGCCGGTGTTCTTGTTTTACTTTATTCGTTTAAGTATATCGAAGGGGAAAATCAGAGTAAATATTACACTCTTTTCCTTCTTCTAATTACAGGTGCACAGGGAATGATACTGACAGGGGATGTTTTTAACCTTTTTGTATTTTTCGAGATTCTT
>JALTGJ010000303.1 GCA_027077185.1 Spirochaetales bacterium
ACCTCAAGTGGAACACTCTTTGAAGATGTAGTTTCTACAAATTCTGATACGAAAGAAACTGAATATAATAAAGAAGATCCGGGATTAACTATCCGAACATCACCTTACTGGTCTGATGTTTGTATAAATGATAGTTATTTAGGAATTTCGCCTGTTACCGAACTATTACCAAGCGGATCCTATAGGATAACCGTAAAAAAAGAAGGATATTATCCTGCAACAGAATGGGTTAACTATACAGAAAATGACAGTGTAACACTGGACATTGATCTGGAACCAATTACAGGATTTCTTGAGATAGAAACTGATAATTCAGAAATCAATCTATCCACAAGCGGTAATATACTATATCCCGGACAAAATGAACTTCAAATTGGAAATTATATTATAACAGCAGAACAGTTTGGTTATGAAACACTGGAAAAAAAAGTTACTGTACTTGAAAATCAAACAACAAACATTGATATTCATCTTAATCCGGCAACCTTCAAAATATCGTACCTTTTTGTTGACAGAAAAATTTTTAATCCCGAAAATCCAGCTGGTCTAGGAGAGAGCAGGTTGTCATTTGAGGTTACAAACTATGGAACAGGTGAATTGGAAATATTTTCTTCTGAAGGGAATAGTATTCTTAAGCACAGATTTCAATCCTTTAACCAGAAAAATCAGGGTTTTACATGGAATGGAAAAGACAGCCGCGGAAATAAACTCTCCGATGGAATCTATAGAATCAAAATAAAGGGAAAAGATTTAAATGGAGAAAATGCTTCAGAAAAAGAAGCTGTTGTAGCGATAGACAGTTCACTGCATATAAGAGTTCGAAGTATTTTTAATGGTGTCAGTGGTGCTCTCTTTTCCCCGTCTCCGGATATTCTTCCGCCTGGAAGCTTCCAGCTTTCACTCAACGGACTGGGGCATATAGATGCTATCTCCGGGAATTACAGGTTTCCTGTTATTTTGGGAGTACGGACAGTTCCTGTAAAAGATATGGAAATTTCGGCTCAGGCAGGAGCAATAATTCAAAAACCATTGGCGGAATCCTATATATTTTCTGTTTCGGCAAAAAAAGCAATACTCCCATCACGAAATTTTAAACCCTTTGAACTGTCAGGAATCCTAAAAGCTACCTATCTTTACAATACATTTAGAGATACTCAGGCAAATTTTACCGGTTTAAGTACAGGACTCAGTGCATCTCTTTCTGCAGGCCCTTTGACATTTGTTCTTGCACCGGAATTTACAGTTTCTCCCTATGGGGTCGTATATCCGGGAACTACAGATCTGGGATTTTATATATGGGCTTATGGAAAAACTGCTGTTATACTGGATTGGGGACCTGTAATGATTGACATTTCCGCATCATTCAGGACAACAAGTTTTGACAGGGGATTTTCCATAGATTATCCTTTTTCTACAGGAATTGAACTTAACTATCTAATCCCTGGAACAGGGATGTTTGTTACAGGAATAGTCTCCGGCGAATTTAGGGGCTCCGATAATTATATAAATGCTGGTGGGGGAATAGGAATAATAAACTAATATGATAAAACCCCCGGATAGTATACTGTCCAGGCTGCTGCATTCCGGCAGGCATGCTGATATCCAGAATATCCTTATGCAAATTTCAGACCGCGAACTTGCAATTTGTATGCTCTATCTTTCTGAATCAGAAGTTACATTTCTATTCTCTTTTCTCCCTGTAGTAAAGCAGGACAGAATTAAACAGGAACAGAGCTACCTGAAAAGATTAAACATCCGCTATCCCCAGTACAGAACTGTAATAGATAATGTTATTCTGCGATTACAGGGGATGTCTAAAGGGGGAATTAAGAGTTATGTAAGACCGAGGAGGTAGTATTATTTTACTGCTCTCATAAACTCTTTAAAATCATCGATATTTCTATTGATAATAGAAAATACAATTTCCCAGTCAACATTCTGATATTCATGTACCGATATATTTCTAAAACCTACTGCTTTTCTAAGCTTATCAGCAAGATCTTCCGTAATAATCTCCGAAGAAGACAACTCTGAAAATATTTCACCCATTGTATTTGGTGGTGTTTGTTTAGATTCAGCAAGCAGATAAGATCCTATATCTACACTTAGCTGAATTGCTCTTTCGAGATTTAATGATATAATATCCTGAATATCGTAATTCGTTTTAAGTATTTCAGCAGTTTCGGGCCTTTTGTCTTCTATACGGCCAATACACCTGCGAAGTGATTCCAATTTGCGACGGACAACGTCATGCATTAAGAAACTTCTCCCTTCGATAATCCAAAATATACCGTATATTTGGTGCCATGTCTTCTTCGAAATACAACATTTTTCTTATCAGTTCCGCATACAAACCTATATTTTCTTTCTTCAAAACAGTTCCTTTTGTAAGTACCTGTGTAAGAATTGTTCCGCTAATATTGTTCAAATCAACAAGATCAACTTCTCTGTTTAATAATTTTGAAAGTTCAAGGTTTAGTTTTACCAATACCTCTGGTGATAATTTCTCTAATCCGCCAACAGCAATATCTACATCACTTGCAGTTGTTTGTGTTCCTTTTGCAAAGGACCCATAGAGAATAGCTAATTGGATATACTCCTCAGCAGAGAAAAAATCTTTTAATATTTTTTTAACATCCACTTACAATAAATCCTCCAAAATTAGATTAACTATACCATAAATTTTGTAATTAATATATCAAAAAAAACAGCCTGATTAATACTAACCAGGCTGTTTGAAATTATATTGTTTAATTTGGATCTATAAATAAGTCAAACCCGCTGATTATTGAACTAAATGTATACACCTGCAAAGGTCCGATGGCATAGTCCATATCAATACTATATAAACGCTTATCAGTCCCATCACCATAAAAATATAGTTTGGTATTTACCGGATTAATAACAAGACTTCCAACAATGTTATACCCGGCACCGGCTAAATCATAAGCAGCTTCACCAGTATTAGAACCTTGCATTTTTTTAAGAACATTCCCTGTTTCATAA
>JALTGJ010000304.1 GCA_027077185.1 Spirochaetales bacterium
CTTTACATATGGAACTGGAAATGACGTTTTCACAAACCAATCAACCATCAGCAATTTGATCCTATTATTGAAGAACATTTAACAAAAATTTGGAACTGACAAAAAGTTTTTCCTAATTCTTTCAGTTTCTATGTAAAATAAGTAGAAACAAGCACGCTGTTTTGCAGTTCAAATTGGACGTTATCACTTCTCCAGATTAGAAATATCTGGAAGCCCAAACTGAAGCAGACTTTTTAGAGTAAATGTTTTATTTTTAAGAAAATTTTAATAGGGAATTTGACTCTGGAGCCAGTTCACTGAAGCTGAATATGAATTAGTGAAAGCTATAAATCTGACAAACTATGTCAGAACTCCGGTGGAAGTAGAATAATAGGGAATTAATCCCAATGGAAGTTCAAAAAAGGGACAAGTAAGAAAATTTTACAGATTGTTTATATACGAATACATAAAAGTCTTTTTGATTATTTTAAAAAACTTACAGTAAAAGAAGAATACTGTGAAACAGTAAGGATTTCAGTTTTTCTGCATAGTCTGTGAGAGCCATAAAATACAACAGTATAATATAAGAAAAAATTTGGCTTTTACTAGTAAGAAAGTGTATAATATTGATAGAATTATGGGGTAGAATGCTGGTGTGAAATACTAAATAGAGTAGAATGATCATTTAATTCTACCTGTTTTTGATAAAAATTAGAATATTTTTCTTATAGAGAATCAGACGAGGTTATGTAGATGACGACAGTAGAAGTTGTAGAAAATGAAATAGAAAAACTTTCTCCGGCGGAATTATCTGAATTTAGACTTTGGTTTGCTGAATATGATTCAGATGTTTGGGATATGCAAATAGAAGCAGATGCTGCAAGCGGGAAACTGGATGCATTTGCAGAAGAAGCAATTGCTGAATATAAATCAGGGAAAGTACTAGAAATTTGAAATATTATGCATCAACCAGATTTTGGCAGTGTTTTGATGCACTGCCACAAAAAATACAAAACCATGCAAAGTCTAATTATTCTTTATTGAAGAAGAATCCGAAGCATCCTTCACTTCATTATAAAAAAGTTTATCATGGAAGATATCGAAGTGTTCGTATTGGTTTACATTATCGGGCCATCGGTGTTCCTGTATCTGGTGATGTACAGTGGTTTTGGATTGGAACACATTCTGATTATAATCAATTATTACACTGATGATATACAAAAGAGAAAGAGATTGAGGAATTGATAATAACCCTGTTTAACACAGGGGATAAAAATATTTTCAGTTCAAAATAACTGATTTCCAGTAATAATCAAATCATTGGGATATACCTCGTTTGTGATTAAACCCTGAGGTATTATTTCCCAATGCAGCTGTTTATAACAAAACACTTTTAAGTGAATCCCAAGCCTCTTATTCTTGCATTGTTTGGGAGAATAGAAAACATAAATTTCATAACTTTTCCACATGAAGAACAGGTTAAATAGATTTTCTCCGGAATCTCTATCGCTGCTTTATTCATAACAGCATTAAAACCTTCTACAATTAACCTGAGCTCATCATAATCCAGAGAAAATGAGGAATGCATAAATCCGTAATATCGTACTTTCATAAAACCTGATGGGAGGACATGCAGAAGATACTTTTGAATAAAATCCATTACGTCCAAAGAAGCTACACTAACCCTGGAAGTCTCACGGTTGGTATATTTAAAATATACTCGCCTATTCTGAACTTTAATGATTCTGTGATCAGATATTGCAACTTTAAAAACATATTGCGATAGATACTTTATTGTATTCCTGCCGGAACCCACAGATTGAATATTAACATTCCAGCCTTTTTCCCACACTTCAGGAGGAATTGTATCAAGTAGATCTTTCTTACGGGCTATCTTTTTGAATTTGTCTCTACACATTTTAGATAACTGAAATATAGGTAGGTAGAACTCTTTTGAAGTTTTATTCCAGAGTAATGATTCTTTATCTATGGCACCTCCGGGAGCTACATAGTGAATATGAGGATGATACTGAATCTGTCTTCCCCAAGTGTGCATAACCCCAAAAAAGCCGGGAGTAGAACCTTTCATAATTTTGCTTTTACCAGTAGCGGTCTTTATTGCTTCAGAACTTGCCTTATAAAAAGAAGAATATGCAAATATTTGGTTATTTAGAAAGAACTCTCTTATCTCCTGGGGTACTGTAAAGGTTATCATGAAATAGTTACAATTAAGTTCTTTTTGAAGCTGCTTAGAAACCCACTGTTTTGTTTTATGATCCTGACAAGTCGGGCAGTGTCTGTTCCCACAAGACCTATAGCTGGAATGGATTTTCCCATATGATTCACACTTATAAAAGGTAATTCCATAAACTTCTGTTCTGCAGTTAATAATAGCATCGATTACTTTTTTATGATTTGTGGGAACTCTCCCCTCATTGATCAGTAAATACTCCTCTGCATACTCTTTGAAAATCTCTTTAATAGTGGTTTCCATATTAAAATCCACTCATTAAGTTATCAATAATTCCATATGCATCACTATTCCCTGCAGCTGTCAAATGAAGATAAACCAGGGTAGATACAATAGTTGAATGCCCTAAGTGGATTTGAATATATCTTAGATTAACTCCAGATTCTAAAAGATGAGTTGCATAGCAATGCCTGAGGGTATGAACTGATACTCCTTTTTTATTTATATTAGCTCGTTTCAAGGCTTTTTTCATGGCTGTCTGAGGAGCACTCATTTTAATAGTCTCTACAGCATATTCTTTAACAGGTTTCCCGTTTTGATTCTGGAGCCTTGGAAACATCAGTTTCTTATTTTTGTGAGTCAGCCAGTATTGTCCTAAAAGTTTTAAAGTATCATGAGGCAGAGGAACATACCTGTCCTTAGCACCTTTACCTCTATGAATATGGAGAATCTTTCTCTTTCTATCAATATCTGATACTTCAATATTAAGAGCTTCGTTTAATCTAAGACCACAACTATAAACAAGAACAAGATAGATATAATTACTGAAGGGTTC
>JALTGJ010000305.1 GCA_027077185.1 Spirochaetales bacterium
TTTTTACATTTTATGTTCCATTAAACAGGGCTTATGAAGCAGGTGGGACAAATTTTGAGATGGATTTTGAGGATATAACAAATTATACTGCCTTTATCTGCCCCCAGCGAAAGCTTTCTGTATATGGAGATGTAAATAAAATTTCCAATGCAATAATTAACAGATTGGGAAGTATTTCATTTACATATCAATAGAACTTATGTTATAATTTTAACAAAACATAGGGCTGGCGGAAAATAGGCTTGTCTGGTCGCAACTTCGTTGCTGCTCGACTATGGGGCCAACCTGCCCGTCTAAGCGACCTAAGGAGTGTAGTATGAAGAAAATTTTCAAAGTGCTGATAATAGTCAGCTTTGTTGCAGCCTTTCTAGGGTGTGCAACATCCCCTATTTCAATGCCGGATGTGGAACACAATCTGGTAATTCTCCACACAAATGACTATCATGGTCATCCAGTGGCTTTTTTTGATTATCCTGCCGGAGGACAGGGAGGACTTCCTGCTCAGGCAACTTTTGTTAAGGAAGTTAGAGCTGCCAACAAAAATGTACTTGTTCTAAGTGCAGGCGACTTGAATACAGGTAGACCGGAATCTAACTTTTTTAAAGCAGAACCGGATATTATCGGCCACAATTATATAGGCTATGATGCTCTTTCAATGGGTAACCATGAGTTTGATCCAAGTCCCGCAGAAATGCAGAAACAGATTGCAGATTCCAATTTTCCCTGGTTATGTGCAAATGTTGTTAAGGCAGATGGCTCTTATATAGACAATGTTCTTCCCTACACAATTAAAGACTTTGGTGATTTTAAAGTTGCAATACTTGGTCTAATGACTAAAACTACTGCTCAGACAGGAAATCCTGCAAACATTAAGGGTTATACTTTTAGAGATGAAGTGGAAGTTGCAAACGAGCTGGTTCCTGAGCTAAAGAAAAAAGCAGATATTGTTATAGCTTTGGTTCATATGGGAATTTATGATGATACATCAAAAGGTGCATTAAATTTAGCAGCAAAGGTTCCAGGTCTTGCTGTTGTTATAAGTGGTCATACTCATACAAAGGTTGAAAAACCCATGATGGTCAAAAATGAAGTTACAGGAAAGGATGTTGCTGTGGTTCAGGCCAGACAGTGGGGACTCTATATGGGCGATATAAATCTACGTTTTATGAATGGAGAAGTTACAGGTCTTGACTACAAACTTGTTCCAATAAATGTTAAATGGCGTGAAAAGCTTGATGATGGAACCAAAGTTTATCATTTTGTTGACAAAGAAATTAAGGAAGATGCAGCTCTTGCAGCCCTTCTACAGCCTTATGTGGATAAAGTTGATGCAATTCTAAATGATGTAATTGGTACTGCTACTGCTCCTTTTCTTAATGATGACACCAGGAAAAAAGAAACAGCAATAGGTGATATGGTTGCAGATTCAATGTTATGGTACGCAAACTCCCAGAACCTTGGTGTAGACTTTGCTTTCCAGAATGGCGGTGGAATAAGAACATCTATTGGAGATGGTGAAATTCAGAAAAGAACTATATACGAGGTACTTCCTTTTGATAATTCTGTAATGACCGTAACTCTTAAGGGCACGGATGTACAGGCTCTGTTTGATTATATTCCGGAGACAGTTGGTCATGGTGCCAATCCACAGGTTTCTGAAGGTGTTTCTTTTTCAATAGATACTGCAGCTGGAACCGTATCTGATGTTCTTATTAATGGTGCTCCTATTGATCCTAACAAAGAATATGTGATAGCCACTAATTCATACCTTGTTTCCGGTGGTGACGGGTATAAAATGTTTAAAAATAAAATTGCTGACTATGACTCTTCTTTAATGCAGAGAGATGCTTTTATTGAATATGTTCAGTTCCTTGGAGGAACTATAACACCGGAAGTAAAGGGTCGTTATACTACAAAATAATTTATTAGTAGGGACAGCCACCCAGGGTTTGCAAAGCAAATCCTGGGTGACTGTCCCTACTGTTCTATAAAACATATGAAAACCAAATATTCAGTTCTGGATAATAAACTTTTACCTGTTAAAGTAGCTGATTTGCTTTTAAAAGAAGCTTTGGGAACCGATAGTAAAATTGTTACGTCTGTTTTTCACATAAATGAGCAGCATAAAGAACGTTATCTGGATATACTTTTAATAAAAGCTGTAGAAGCTGGGATTAGTCATTCTTACGCAGTTAAGTTTATATTCGAAATGCTTACAAAGATGTTAAATATTAATTGTTCAAAATCAGAGCAAATTGTGGTAGAAATAGCACAGGGAAAGAAAACTCTTCTACATATTTTTTTTAAGGAATAAAACTATTTGTACCAATAAAAATATAGATTCCTAAATTTTCAGGATTGAAATTCTGTGAGTCAGGTTCAATCCTGTAGTTAACCCCTATGCCTGCAGATTCAAAAATATTAATGTAGTTTCCCAAAAGAATAATTTCTGTACCTATATAGGTATTTTTATCCGGAAATATTGTATTGTTATTTAATGAAAATATTTTTTCTACATGTATGGCGCCGCTTATCCCCTGTAATGAGAGTCCCCAAAAGACAGGCCAGTCGGGTACTATAATATTAAATAAATAATCACATGCAAGAAGAAGTTCCGGATTTTTTGTGTCTGATCTGGAAAATCCCCTAATATTATTAATAAATTGCAGGTTTTCTATTCCTGAATACGTAAAACTACCTGATAATCGAAAAACCTGATGTTCTATAAATGATGGAAAGTTTATTGAATTTGTACTTTTAAATGCATATTCTTTTAAATATTTTTGAGACACAGGAGTATAAAATGTATTGGCAGTGCTTAAAAGAAATGGCTGTATTAAATCATTTCTGCTTTTATTTTTTCCGAGAGTAAAGGCTGTGCCATTTATATGATAGGCTTTATTAATAAATATTGTATTATGTACAGGATCTGGAGAGAAAAAAGAAAAATTACTGTCGGAAATAATGCTGTAATCGTCAATTAATCCCGTATAAAGTCCAAAATACGTTCTTTGCCCCAAATTGGATCGGCTCAGTAATGGAAAGTTAAATGTTAGCTGCTGTCTGCTCGTCTGAACTGCACTACTTAAGTTTCCAGCCTCTCTGTAGCCCTGAAGAAGGCTGTATTTAAGTTCTATTGGTCCAAAATTATAAGTAAAATCCAAAGAAATAGCCGGCTGCATTACTGTGGTATTTAGAGCTGCTGTTGTAAATGCTGTACTTTTACCCAGAATTGACTGAAAATATGCTGTAAACCCGGGAGCGAAAAATGTTTTGCTTTCATATAATGGATTTATATAAAAGGGAATAGGTGAGATAACAACTAATTTTGGGGTATCAATGTAGGGGAGGGACAAAGGAAAAGACAGAGGTAAAGTTAGATTTGAAGAATCCGGGAGCGTTTTATTAATATTGGATTTATTAATATTTGCCACTTGTTGTTTTATGTATTTTACTTCTAAAGGTTTATATGCAGTTTGTCTTAGTGTATACCCTCTGTAGGAGTATGTGGAGTAGATAAGCTTACCATTAGTAACCAGGGCAGAAAAAACTCCTGTCGGGTCTGTAAATATTTTTTTTGCAGATATTCTTCCTTTTATACTGGTTTCATATATTTCCGGAGTCCCGTCTCTGTCTGAAACAAAAATTATATTTTCCTTATCTAAAAATTTAGGATTATATACATTCATTAATCCAATATCCAGAAGCTGTGGTTTAGTACCCCCTTTTTTTAAAATACACATTTTCCTTCCTGCTGCATTCCCGCTTGTAAAAAGTATCATTTCCCCATTTGGTGAAAATACGGGATTAAATACAGATGTTTTTACTTTTTCAAATAGTGTTTTAAGCTTTCCTGTATCACTGTCAAATTCAATAAGCCTTGTATATTGACCCGACTTTTGTACAGCAATTATTCTCTGTCCATCCGGTGATATTGCCGGTTGCCTGAGATGTGCATTCCAGGTGATCTGATGTACTTTGCCTGTTAAATTATTATATAAATATAGGTCAGATACTGCTGTTAATCCTGCAGGGTTTGTGTTTTCAACATTTAATGCTGCAAAAACTACAAGTCTGGAATTTTCTGTTGCAGAATAGGATGAATGATCAGTAAGCCTTGTTTTTACCAGTATTTTTTCAATTTTACTAATGGGATCAAGCAATACAAGGGCAGGTTCTTTATCCTCTGTTTCTCTATATACTACCCATCCCTGGTTTGTAATTTCAGGAAGAAAATAGTCTGATTCCATATCCGGGGATAATAATTTTCCGGGAATTTCTGTAAATGTTGAATATTTGTTTTTTAATTCCTGTTCCATAGAGTTGAAGATACTGCTGACAGAGTCTCCTGTAATTTTTTTGACATAGTAGTTAAACCCTAAAAGTGGAAATTTAAGATACTCCCGGTATATTTTTACAAAAATATCATTTCCATATTTGCGGGCCATAAAGTCATTTATAAGATATCCTGCTACATATATTCTTCCGTATGGTGGATGAAGGGATGTATAGGCTGCCTGTCTCCAGGAGAATAGTTTATCTTCCAGGACAAGAGATTTAGAAAACATTTCAAAAAATGGGTTGTTTCCGCGACCGGACCCTGTAATATCAGTTTCCAGTTTTACTGCTATCCCTTCTATAGCCCAGCCGGGAAGAAGGCCTCCGGGAACAGATAAAACACTTTTGCCCATAAATTTAGAAAGCTGGTAAAAGAAGCCTTTTTTTATAGTCATATTTACATAATGTGTAAGTTCATGAGTAAGAAGAAATCTTAGCCAATTATTAATATTTCCACCAAACTCAGGTTCTGAAGGGGCTGTAACATAGAGATTAATATGTTGTGGAGCAGGGTAAAATGAACCATTTGCAATATCTATTCTGTCATGTATCACAAGAATTATTTGGTCAGGATATGAGTCAAAGAACTCTGTTACGGAATTGTATACATCCTCAGAAAAACCAATAATTTCATTAACTGATTTTGTACTCTTCTTTTCGTATATAATTTTAAAATGCCGGGTGTTTGTTACTTCCCATCCTGAATAAGGAGCCTGGTTTTCTCCTGCATTAATAATATGGGCAGTTGCAAGAATAAGAAATAAAGTTGTTAAATATCTCATTGGAACTATTATAAAATAATAACCAGGATAAAAAAAGGACAAAAAAAGAGCTCCGTCCCCTTTACCTGGACATTATTTTTATAATCAGGCTTGCATAGTCCCTGTTCTAATATTAAACTGTGTATAAATTGGAATAACAGTGTTCAAGTGAGGTAGTTTATGGCAGAAAAGTACGATTTTACAGTTCCCAATCTTGGTACAGCAAAAATACCATCACCAATAAAGATGTCAACGGTCAGAGGTGATTCTATAGCTAATTACGTTAGTGAAGATGAAAAAGTACTCAATAAAATTAGAATTTTTAATGCGACCGATTCTGTTGGTGTAGAGGGGAATCATCTGGAACTTGCCGGACCGAGAGAAAAGATTTTTTTTAATCCAGCTCATGTTCATGCTGCCATTGTAACCTGTGGTGGATTATGCCCAGGATTAAATAATGTAATTAGAGCGATTGTCAGGTGTTTATGGTACCGGTATGATGTAAGGCGTATTACCGGTATCCAGAATGGGTATAGGGGTTTTCTGGCGGAAAGTAATTTTCCAATTATTGAGATGACACCGTCTCTGGTAGATGATATTCAAATGAAAGGCGGCACTATTCTTGGTTCTTCCCGGGGAGGAGGAGACAGGGTTGTTGAAATTGCAGATGCATTGGAGCAGATGAATATAAATATTCTTTTTACAATAGGCGGCGATGGAACCCAGCGCGGTGCAGTTGATATTGCGGAAGAACTGGAAAAAAGGAATTTAAAGATATCTGTAGTTGGTATTCCAAAGACAATTGATAATGATCTGAATTTTATTCAAAGATCCTTCGGGTTTGAGACAGCCGTTGCGAGGGCAGTTGAGTCCGTCCGTGGAGCGCACGTAGAAGCTCACGATGCGATTAATGGTATTGGCCTTGTAAAGGTTATGGGAAGAGATTCAGGTTTTATTGCTGCTCATACTGCTCTGGCAATGAGTGATGTTAATTTTTGTCTTATTCCGGAGAATCCCTTTGATCTTGAAGGTGATAATGGGTTTTTGAATCATCTAAAAAAACGGATATTAAACAGCAGTCATGCAGTTATTCTCGTTGCAGAAGGGGCTGGTCAGAAGTTAACAGACGATGTCGACGAAAAAGACAGATCCGGAAATAAAAAGCTGGCTGATATTGGTTTATTTTTAAAAGAAAAAATTAATGATTTTTTTAAGAAAGAAGAAATTGAAGTTAATATAAAATATATTGATCCCAGCTATATTATTAGAAGTGCACCTGCAAACCCTAACGATTCAATATACTGTTCTCGATTAGGGGCCCATGCTGTTCATGCTGCTATGGCTGGTAAAACTAAAATTCTTATTGGACTTGTTAATAATACCTTTGTTCACCTGCCTATTAAAATTGCCGTTACTTCCCGAAAACGTGTTGATAGAGAGGGTAGTTTATGGCGGGATGTACTGGAAAATACACGACAACCTGTACAAATGAAAAATTAATGAAAAAAAATTGTAACCAAAATTACCTTTAATTGTTAGTATTAATGTAAGAGCAGATAAACTTTTTCATTGACCTCCTTTTTAGATGTTCCTTCCAGGGTTTTGACCTCCTTTTCCCTGGAAGGTTTTTTTTTGCCCTATATTCCAAGTTTTTGGGCTACAGCATTTAAGGCTTTATCTATACTTTCACCGGAAAGTAATTGATTAGTTAGTTTTTTACCTAATTGAACACCTTCCTGATCAAATGAGTTTATATTCCAGATAAAGCCCTGAAACATTACTTTATTTTCAAAATGGGAAAGCAGAGATCCCAGTGCAGCAGGGGTAAGCTTTGGTCCGTAGATTAGCGAAGAAGGTCTTCCTCCGCTAAAGTTTTTATTGGGATTATTATTTTTACTCCCTTTTGCAAATGCAACTATTTGTGCAGTTAAATTCGCTTTTAATTTTGTCTGGTTAGTCGATCCATCAATTTCCAAATCAACTTTCTGCTGGGATTGTAGAAATCCAATAAACTGAAGAGGGACAATATCACTACCCTGGTGAAGCAGCTGGTAGAATGAGTGCTGCCCATTGGTTCCGGGTTCTCCAAAAATTACAGGACCGGTCTGATAATTAAGAGTCTCTCCGGACCGGTTTACACTTTTCCCATTACTTTCCATATCCAGCTGCTGCAGGTGGGCCGGAAAACGAGATAGACCCTGGCTGTATGGAAGAATGGCAGAAACTCTATAATCCAGAATATTTCGCATATATACACCAATTAACGCATCCATTAGTGGAGCATTTTTGTAAATATCAGTATTAAGTGCCGCATTATCAGTTTCTGCAGCACCCTTCAGAAAATCTGTAAAAACAGCCTTTCCAAATGCAAGAGTAAGGACTGCACCTCCTACTGCACTTGTGGAGGAGTATCTTCCGCCAATAAAGTCATCAATAAAAAAGCTGTCAAGAAAATCATTGGATTTTGCCAATGGGCTTGTTTCACTTGTAACAGCTATCATGTGTTTTGAGGGTTCCAATTCCGGATTTTTCTTTTTCATCCACTGAATAGCTAAATCTCTGTTTGCCAATGTTTCCTGGGTTGTACCGCTTTTTGAAACCAATATAAAAAGTGTAGATTCCAAATTTGTTTCTTTTAAAACTGAAGCAGCATCATCCGGATCGACATTTGAAATAAATTTTGCCTCCATCATTAACTTAATATCAGTATTTTCTTTAAGTGCTATATACATTGCTCTTGGACCCAGGTCTGAACCCCCAATGCCAATTTGTATTACAGTATCAAATTTTTTGCCTGTAGATCCTTTTATTAAACCTGAATGAATTTTCCCTGCAAATTCATATATGCGCTCCTGTTGTTCCACATAAAAGTCTCTTTTATTTTGTCCATCAATAATTACTGGAGACAGGGCTGGCCTTCTTGTTAGATGATGAAGGACTTTTCTGTTTTCCCCTGTATTCATCGTTTCGCCTGATAAAATTAATTTATATTTTTCAATCAGACCCTGTTCTTGACTTAAAATGTTAAGAGTATCCAGTATCCGGGTGTTTACCGGTAGGGCTGAATAATTAAACTTTATTCCCATACCGGAATTTATTTCAAACTTTCCAACCCGATCAGCATTAAGTTCTGTGCAGATATCAACTTTTTCTATAGATTTAAGCTTTTTAAAACTGTTTGTCTGGTCCAGATTTATATATTCCATTAACTAACCTTCCTTATGTTTTGATGCTATTATTAAAAGTTAGATATGAAATGGAATTTATTCAAGAGCCATTAGACCTAAATAGTATATTTCTTGCGTTTTAAGCCACCTTCAAGTTTTTCTATTAAGACTCCCATTACAATTACCATAACAAGTGTAAAAACAAGTCGTATAATCATAAATTTGAAGCCCATAAAACGTAATTCTACAAGCTCCTGAGGTAATTTAATACAGGCCCATGCAGAAAGGAAAATTATTATATTTGCAACCCTGGCTCCTTTTTTTAAAAGCATAGATGCCATTGGAAAGGCAATATAGAGTGGACCTGTTGGCATCATTCCCAACAAAAGAGCTAAGGCAAGGCCGGGAATACCTGATGCGTGGCCAAGGTATTTAACTACAATTTTATTATCAACCCAAACAGCGAAAAGCCCCATTAGCACCATAACAGCCGGGAGTATTACTATTAGTTCCTTTAACAGATCTGCTGAAGCTTTTATTGACGGAGTCCTGTTTTCCGGATATAGCGTAAGAAGTACAACTGCAGCAATTATAATACCTGCCAGTACTGCAATGCTGCCTTTCTTACTTTTCTGTTTGGCTGTCAT
>JALTGJ010000306.1 GCA_027077185.1 Spirochaetales bacterium
AGCAGGACGAATTGAAAGATTTAACAAGAAGTATGGTGTAAAATCTGCAGAATAATTAGCTCGGGTTGGTTCAATTAACGTAGGGACGGGTTTTAAACCCGTCCCTACGTTTTTGTATGTAAACATTATAAAATAAATATATAAGCAGAATAATTATCATTAGGACAGGAAACCAGTTCCCAAGTTTAGTGTAGACTGTAAGGCTACCTTTTTTATATACAGGTATTGTTGCAGTAAAGGTATCGGACTTAAATAGGGGCAGAGTATAAGTCATTTTTCCCCATGGATTAATAACAGTACTAACTCCTGCATTTGTAGACCTGATGAGCACTCGTCTGTTTTCAATTGCTCTCAATCTGGCAGCTGCAAGATGCTGGGTTTCCCCTGATACAGTTTTTGACCATGAATCATTTGATAAATTTATTAGTATATCTGCACCATTCTTTATGAATTCCCTTGAAATATACGGAAATGAATCTTCAAAACAAATGGGTACCCCAAAACTTAATGAATTTCCATCTGAAAGGGGTATTTTAAATATTACATTGGGTTTGCCGATTGACCAGCCCTGATTTGGCAGGCCTACAACATTCTTAAAAAATGAACTGACTATGTTTAAATTCCAGAATGGAATATTTTCTGCAAAAGGAACCGGATGGTTTTTTCCATAATATTCCATTATTTTACCTTCCGGAGAGATTAGTATAACAGCATTAAGTGCATCCATTGTCTTTCTGTTTAGAATATAGGGACTGCCGACCAGAATTGGAATATTTACCTTAGCAAGAAAATTATAAAAAGGATCACCCAGAGGTTCTCTTTTGTACCTTGAACTGCCTTCAATATACGGATAGCGAAAAGCATTTTCACTCCAGACAATTAGGTCCGGTTTAACTTTGCTTTTCTTTAATTCTTCTCTGGTTAAGTCCTGGCCCTTTTTTATGCTTTCTATTTCCTGACCTGATACCCAGGAATCTGCATCCTGTTGAATTACTGATACTGTAAAAGTCTTTTCCCATGGAATCTCTGTATTAATAGTATATAATCCATAAAAAATACTTCCTGTAAACAGAACTAAAGTGAAAATCCAGCTTTTTATTATACTTTTATTAAAAGTAAGCATTGTTTCAAGGAGCATGGCATTTATAAGAACTATCAGAAACGAAACACCCCATTGACCGGTTATATCCGCTATTTGCACAAAAGGGGCAATCCCTGCACTCTGAGCGGTAAGATTCCAGGGGAATCCCAGATATCCTATTGACTTTAGGTATTCATAAGAAACCCAAACTGCAGAAACAATAAATGGTCGGAGATTTCCTTTTTTACCTACTGTATGCAGAAACGCACCAAGAAGAAAAAAATAAAGGGTATGGGCCGCCGCAACACCTGAAAGAGTCCAAATTGAAAAATCTTCAAAAAAAAGAAGCCAGAAATATGTCAGTGACGAAGAGACCAGACCAAAAAGCCCACTGTAAATCATGGCATACTTTCTTTTCGGACTTGTAAACATTACATAGAACAAGGGAATAAGAGAAATAAAACCAAAAAATAAATTTCCATAGTGAAATATTTCATTTGGCACTGCCATTGTGTAGATCAGAGATGAAAAAATAATAAGAATAATGTTCTTTAGACTCATAAACGCCATTATAGTACCTTGTTCTAAAAGAATACCAGTACCAAAAAAAAGAATTTGTTGATTTTCAATTGATTTTCTAATACTATAGTTAACGAGGCTTTGGCTATGTCTGTTTATTTGGCCTGTTTTTGGCTTTTTGCCAATTATACTGCTCTGTGTTAGAGAAGAGATGTTATTAAAGTTTAAAATGTGACACAGTGCAAAAAGCTCTTAATGGTGGTATTAATTTGAAAGGCGATTCCATGTATAATATGAAAAGATTTCATAAAACTGAATACGAAGTAGAGGCTGAAGTCATTTCTGAAGCACCTGGGGTAATAAATTTGCTGGGTGAACATACAGATTTTAGTGATGGGTACGTTTTACAGGTTGCAATAAATAATTCTGTATGCGTTTCTATTTCAAGAAGGACAGACAATTCTCTCCGTTTTTTTGCAGCTGACCTTGGAGAAAGAAAAAAAACTACTATTGCTAATTTAAAATATAAGAGAGAAGACAGATGGGCAAACTATATTAAGGGTGTTCTATATGAGTTTATACAGTTGGGACACCTTTTTAAGGGCTTGGATATAACCCTCTCAGGAGATATCCCTCAGGGCATTGGCCTTGGTTCTTCGGCAGCAATAGGTATTGCAACAGCTCTGGCACTTAGGGAACTTTATAGCTTTGATATTTCGGATATTCAGCTGGTACAGGCTGCATACCTGTCTGAAAGTTCATTTATAGGAAAATCTGAAAGGTTAACGGATCAGTTTTGCTCCTATTATGCAGAAGAAAACAATGCTGTGTTTCTTGATATAAGAAGTCTCGAATATGCAACTATTCCATTTTCATTTAATGAGTATAAGCTTGTTATTACCAACAGTAATGTTCCTCTTGTTAACAGTGAGGAGGAAATTAATGAGCGCAGAGATGAGTGTAAAAGATGTGTAGGCCTTTTGAATAATAAAAAATCCGGGGGAACTACTCTCCGGGATTTTGGACAAACTGAACTTGATTCGGGAATGGGAATACTTTCTGAGGCTTCACGACGGCTTTGTCTGCATGTTGTGGATGAAAATCAGCGTGTGCTTGATGGGAAAAGATTTTTGGAGCAGAGGGATTATCGATCCTTTGGCAGGCTTATGAACAGATCTCATGAAAGTCTCCGTGATAATTTTGAGGTATCCTGCCCCGAACTTGACTGGCTGGTAAAAAGGGCTGCAGAAATTGAGGGCTGTGCAGGGTCAAGAATGGCTGGTCCGGGTTTCTGTGGATGTACCATTTCGTTAATGAGGGTGGATTCTTTTGAGAAGTATGATTTACGATTAGATGAGTATGATAGAATTTTCGGATTTCAGGCAGATTATTTTATCTGTGAACCTGCTGCAAAAGCAAAAATTCTATATTCAAATATTAAGAAGCCGCAAGTAAAATTGGAAGATTGATGTCTGATTATCTTAAAGTGGGATTAAAGTATTTACATTTAAAGAATTACAGGAGCGCCCTGGAAGAATTTTTATTATTGGATGAGGATCCCTCCGAATCTTTGGAGTTATCGTATTATCTTGGATTATGCTATACAAATCTTGAGAAATACGATAAGGCTCTTCTTTATCTTGAGCAGGTGGTAACAAATAATCCTGATATTCAGCTTGTATATCAGTGCAGGCTTATTCTTAGTTATATATATACGATCACAGGAAGATTTAAACTTGCAGAATTTGAGTTAAAGGAACTATTGGATGCCGGCTTTGAGTCTGCCCAGATCTACGGTACTTTCAGTTATATTTACTATTCCCAAAAACTGGTAGATAAAAGCCTGGATTATTTATATAAAGCAGCTGAGCTGGAACCTGATAATCCAAATGTATTAAATTCTCTTGGCTATATTCTGGCAAATGAAGGTATAGACTCTGAGCAGGCAATTGTTACCTGTAAAAAAGCAGTACGTCTTAAAAGTGAATATCCTGCATATCTTGATTCCCTTGGGTGGGCCTATTTTAAAGCAGGAAGAACTAATGAAGCACTGCTGTATTTGCGCAGGGCTTTTTCTCTTGCTGGCAGTAATAAACTAATAACATCACATCTTAGATCTGCTGTAGCTGAAAATAAAGATGTTTAATAGGGCTCTATAAGTAAATTATATAGATATCATTTTAAAAACGGGGTATAATTGAGTTTGTGAAAAAAATTGTAATTGTTTTTATACTTATGCTTCTTTTTTTTGTTTTAAATTTGCAGGTCTATGCCCAAATTGATCTGGATGAGGTAGATGCCAATCATGATTTTCAGAGGGCTGTTATTTCCTATCATCGTGGAGAGTTTAATCAGTCGATTCTATCTTTAGAGAAGGCCCTTTCTTTAAAACCTGATTGGGAGAAGACAAAGTTATGGTTAGGGAACTCATATTACCGTGCAGGTTTTACCAATTCTGCTTTGGAATACTGGCAGGAAGTAATTGATAGTGGAGGAGGTTCTGTAGATCTTAGAGCAAAAGTAGATAATATATCCTACCTTAGAAGTCTTGGCCCGGAGTTGAAAGATACACCCCGATTTGTATTATTTCATGAAATATCTGGTGTCTCTGATAATTATTCAATTTTTAAACGACCCAGTTCAATTTTTCCCGGTACAGATGGAGGGTTCTATCTGACGTCTTTTGCAACAAATGAAATTCAGAAATTTTCAGCAAATGGTGTTGTTATAATGACTATTAGAGGCGGCCTGAATGGTATTAATCATCCTTTTGATATTATAGAGAATAAAGATTTTTTGTTTATATCTGAGTACTCAAGTGACAGAATTATAAGAACTTCAAAAGAAGGAACCGGAATTTTTAGATTTGGACAGTCTGGAAGTGGAGAGGGCGAACTTCTGGGCCCTCAGTTTCTTACTGCAGATGAGAATAAGCACCTGTATGTAACAGAAAGCGGGAACAGGAGAATTTCAAAGTATAGTTTTGATGGGGATTTTTTATTTTCTTTTGGACAGAAAAATGACTATTTTGAAGGTTTTTTACAGCCGACGGGGATTGCATACTTTGATAATCAAATTCTTGTTGCAGACGGTCGAAAAAAAGAGCTGTTTCTGTTTGACACCCAGGGTAATTATCTTAAATCATTTGCATCTGATCTGCTTTCTTCTCCTGAAGGAATAACTGTTTATTCCAAAAATAAATTTCTAATTGCAGATGGCAATAATCTTCTCCTTTTTAATGTGCTTGATGGTAATTTTTCTACTTTATCTTCCCTGGATTCCAATGCAAGAATTTTGAAAGCTTCCAGGGATATAAACGGTAATATTATATCTGTAGATTTTAATGGAAATAAAGTTGTGTTACTTTCTGATTTTACAAGAATGTATACGGGGCTGAATTTAAATATAGACAGAATTTTGTCTGATAATTTTCCTGAAGTATTGGTAGAGTTTACAGTTCAAACTGTTGACGGATCCCCTTATGTAGGGCTGCAAAAAAACAACTTTTTATTAACAGAGGATAGTTATACAAATGATTCTATGGCTTTAATTGCTGCAGGCAGTAAAACTGACTTTGTTGATATTAGTTATCTTATAGAAGCTTCTCCTTCTATGGAAAAAGCCGCTAATGCAAAAGTAGATGGTATGAAAGATCTGCTGGATACAATAGCAGGAAAAGGATCAATTAATATTATTACAGCAGAAGAAACTCCTGTTCTTGAGCTTGAACATGGCAATGTATCCGATCGTATAATTGATGCCCTGACATCTGAGGTGAACTACAGCAGAGACTGGAGCTTCGATCTGGGCATGCGTCTGGCAGCATCAGAACTAATGGGAGGGGGGTACAGGAAGGCTGTCGTTTTTCTATCGACCGGAAAGCTGAATTCCAATTCATTTTCTCATTATGACCTTACAGAGACTTTGGACTATCTTAAGAATAATAATATAGTTTTTTATACAGTAAGTACCAATTCGGGGAAGGTTTCTCCTGAGCTTGAATTTTTAAGCAGAAAAACAGGAGGGTTGGTTCTCCCTCTTTACGGTCCTGCCGGTTTAAACGATCTGGTTTCCAATTTACGAAGCAAACCCTCCGGTTCCTATACCCTCAAGTTCAGGACAAGCAGAGATTCCGACTTTGGAAGGCGCCCTCTGCCTGTAGAAGTCCAGGTTTCACACTTTGGAAGAAGCGGTAAAGACAGTTCTCTTTTTTACGGTCCTGCAAAATAATTATTTTTTAGAGCCGCTGTAGAATACCTTTTCAAGGTGATCAGTTATTGTTTTGAAAGCGGCTGCTGAAACTGGAATATAATGTTAAAGAACTGACCGGTAGATAGCTTCCAGGTCAGGATCAGGATAACCGGGGATATGCCACAATTTGGAGAGCGTTCCGGCCTGTTTTACCAATTCCGGAATATCCGGGTTATTTATGCCGGCTTCATGGAGGCTTAAAGGACATCCTGAAGCATGAATCCAGGAGCTGAAGCGGTCGATTATTTTATCACATGCTTTATTTTCGGATATTCCCTTTATCTCATCATTCATCTGAAGGATCTTTTCACCAAAAAGAAGGATTCGGTTGGTGATTGAATTTTTTTTGTATTTCAACCAGGCAGGGAAAATAACCGCAAGCCCTGCACCATGGGCAATATCATACACTGCGCTTAAGGGATGTTCGAGCATATGATTCGGCGTAACTGCTCCTTCCACCCCTGCGTTGCAAAGTCCGTTCCATGCAAGAGCACCGGCCCACATGATAGCAGATCTACCGTCCCAATCATGTGGATTTTTTTGAACTCTCTCAAAACCGGCCATTACCGCACGGACTGTTCCCTCTATAAATCCATCCTGAACCGGTGCAAAAGAATCAGTTGAAGTAAAGTATCCTTCAAGAAGATGACTCATAATATCAAAGCAGGCATAGGCGGTATACCGGAGAGGAATGGTATAGGTGAGGGTAGGATCAAGAAAGGAGACTTTTGGGGCAATGAGTGGTGATCTTAAACCGAATTTTTCATTTGTTTCAGTATTTGTCAGCACACTTACCAGATTTGTTTCAGATGATGTAGCGGGAAGTGTCTGTACTGCAATGATCGGGAGGGCTTTTTTTACCGGTGATTTTTGTGTGTATAGATCCCACAGATCCTCTGCATAGCAGGCGCCGGCAGCAATGGCTTTGGATTCATCAATGACACTTCCCCCTCCAACGGCAATGACAACTTCTATGTTTGATTCAATTGCTTTTAATATTCCCTTTTTTGCATGTGCTACTTCAGGATTTGGTTTTACACCGGAATACTCAGTTACAGATATGCCGGAACTCTTTAACAGGCTAAGCACCTTTTCGTGGAGAC
Organism: Spirochaetales bacterium; assembly: GCA_027077185.1. The sequence continues at coordinate 6,955 of JALTGJ010000306.1, forward strand.
CACTTTTTTTAATACTGCTGCGGCCGTATACAAACATGGCTCTTGTACCGAATTTTTTAGTGGTTTCTCCAAGACTATTAAGAATATTACTGCCGAAAATTACTCTTGTAGGGGAATAAAACTCAAAATTTTTCATACTGTACCTTCTCTAAAATCTGATATATCAAGTATAGCTTTATAAAAAGGCGAAATCAACTATAGCAGCTTTTTACGCTGTGTCTCATTTTGAATTTCAATAATAGCTCTTCTCTAACACAGTGCAGTAGAAGCTCCAGTCTTAACTTTTTAGATAAATAATCCCTGAACACCATATACCATAACCTCACCTGTTTACATTATTGTTGATATAGTCATAGTTAGGTGGTAGAAAGTGATCTATAAATAAAAAAACTCTCTACTTTGTAGAGAGTTTTTTATTCGAGATCGTTCCTCATTGCTTCGCTCTTCCGGTACGACTCGTAGTCGGGCTGGGCAGATTTGAACTGCCGACCCCGTGTCCCCCAGACACGTACGCTAAACCCCTGCGCTACAGCCCGTTATGTGTAAAAAAAATTAACATAGATAGAGGGTCGTGTCAATAATAGGTCAATAATAGTAACAAAATCTGGTTAATCTTATTTTTTGGGTGTACAATAAACCTATAGGAGCAGTTATGAAAAAAATAATAGTATTTTTAACTGTTTTCCTTCTTTTATCTGCCTTTACTGTGTATTCTGAGACATCAATAAGAGTTGGGAAAACAGCAGTATCAGCCCAATTGGTTTTGGGCAAAAATAATGAAGATTCTATTGCCCAGTTGGGAGTCGGTGTAGAATATGGGATTATCAATCATCTGTCTGCCGGTATTGGATATGTTTATGTGGATGGAAGAAATCCTCTTCAGGCCAATGGGTTGAATCTATTTGTTAAAGGCTATGTATTTGATGGTTTTCTTAATCTCTACGGATTCGATATTTATGGAGAAGCAGGAACCCAGGTTTATTTTCAGGATGGAATAGGCTTAACATACACCTTTTTATCAGGTTTGGAGTGGCAATCCCCTTTTAAGCTATTGATAGCATTTAAAGGCGGCGCGGAACTTGAAAACGGGGATTGGGGTTATTTGTATGGGGCTGTACTTGGGTTTAGATTTTAGTTTGTACTAATAAATCTTGCTTTGGCAGTTGCATAAACAGTCCCTGATGCATCGGAAATTTTCCCGGAAGTAAATGCAATTCTCATCTTTGTTTCTGTCATTTCACCACTAACAAAAATCTCGGTTTCTACTGGAAGAGGTTTTTTGAATCTAACTGTCAGCTCTGCTGTTACCCCTGTTAGTTTTGAACTTATACAGGCATGAGCCATTGTTTCATCCAGAAGCATGGATATAAGGCCGCCATGGGTAAGCTTTTCCCATCCTGTAAAGTAATTGGGGACAATTAAATGTGTTTCTGCCTTTCCGTCAGACGGGTAGGAGAATTTAAGTTTCAGGCCCCTGTCATTATCTTTTCCACAGCAGAAACAATGCTGATCATTTCGTATCTTGTCATTTCCCATTTTCTATCCTTACCTGAATACTGCAAACGCTATACCTGTTCCTAAAATTGTTCCTGCTACAGCCTGAGGGTATGTATGTCCCAGGAGAGTTTTCAGAACCTCGGGTTTGTACCCATGTTCAAAGAGGTAAGCCAGTTCTTTTGTAATATCATTTAAAATTTCAGCATGTCTTCCTGCCGCTCTTCTTACACCTGTTGCATCGTGTATTACAACTGCAGCCAATACCATTGCAATGGTAAAATATGGACTGTTCCAGCCATACACCATACCCATTGACATAGCCAGACTGGAAACGGCAGCAGAATGGGAAGAAGGCATACCCC
>JALTGJ010000307.1 GCA_027077185.1 Spirochaetales bacterium
CTTTAGTACCAATCACAGCATGATTCAGTTTATGCGAAGACAAATAAACGAAATAAACTACAGTCATGCGAAATATTTTGTAAAGAAATCTTTAGTTTGCCAAACCGTAAAAGATATACACGATTTGATTGCAAAGAAAAGGATTAAAATTAGATTTTAAGAAAAAGAGTCTTAATATTTCGTCAAAACCAGCTATTTGCGCTGTCTCACTTTTTTGGTTATAATAGCGGTTCTTCTCTAATATAGAGATAATACACTGCGCAATATAGCCATCAGATCCTAAAAGTGAGTACATCGTACAAGCCTTAAAACTAAATTCTATTGCAATATTTTACCATATACAATAATATCCGAACATGACAGATGAGCAAAATAAATTTATTAAAAGCTATGTCCTTCGAACCGGACGCCTTAGCAATCTTCAGAAGAGAGCGCTGGAAAACTTTTCAGATAAATATTGCATTCCGTTTAAAGAAGCTATTCTAAACTTCAGGGAGCTTTTTGAAAATACAAATCCAGTCATTTTGGAAATTGGATTTGGTATGGGACATGCTACCGTTGAAATTGCAGAACATAACCCGGATATTAATTATATTGGAATAGAAGTTCATACTCCGGGAATAGGAAAGGTACTAAGCGAAATTGAAAGTAAACAATTAACAAATTTGAGACTGATTAATTATGATGCAGTTCAGACTATTCGAACTATGATTAATAATTACAGTCTTAGTGGTATCCATATTTTTTTTCCTGATCCATGGCCGAAAAAAAAGCATCATAAAAGGCGTCTCATTCAAAGGCCTTTTATACAGGAACTTATTGGAAAACTAAAAAATGGTGGTTATATCTATATTGTTACAGACTGGGAAGAATATGCGGAACATATTCTTTCAGTGTTGAATAGAAGTACAGAATTAAAAAATACATATACAGATTTTGCTGATAAAAAGAAATGGAGACCTTATACCGGTTTTGAAAAAAAAGGTCTTGCTAAAAATCATATTATTAGAGAATTCTGGTTTGAAAAAAATAAAGCGGAGGTCCTGCAATGAAAACTTTTAATAATGATGATTTAAAAAAATACAGTAACCTGGCTAAGCAAAACAATGTAATTGAACCATCCAGGTTCGCTAATTATGATGTAAAAAGAGGACTTAGAAACAGTGACGGTACCGGAGTGTTAGTTGGTCTGACAAAAATTGGTGATGTTCATGGTTACATAGTTGATGAAAATGAAAAAGTTCCTGTTGAGGGTAGATTGCGCTATAGAGGAATTGATATACGTGATCTTACCGAGGGTTTTCTAAAAGAGGGAAGATTTGGATTTGAGGAGACTGTATATCTTCTTTTGTTTGGGGAGCTTCCTGTTAAATCAGAACTGGATAAATTTACAAAAATCTTATCTGAACATAGAAAACTACCTAAAGGGTTTACCGAAGATATGATTTTAAAGGCACCCAGTTCAAATATAATGAACAAATTGGCAAGATCTGTTCTTGCGGCTTATTCCTATGATGAGAATCCGGAAGATCTATCTGTGGATAACTGCCTCAGGCAGAGTATTCAGCTTATTTCATGGTTTCCGGTATTAGTTTCCTATGCATATCAGGCTAAAGAGCATTACTATAACAATAAAACTCTTACTATTCATACTCCGGATCCATCTTTAAGCACTTCAGAGAATCTTTTAATGCTTATTCGTTCAAATAAAAAATATACAGCTATAGAAGCTGAACTCCTTGATTTATGTATGGTTCTTCATGCAGAACATGGAGGTGGTAACAATTCCACATTTTCCATTCATCTAATTTCTTCCTCTGCTACCGATACATATTCTGCAGTTTCAGCTGCTATTGGTTCTCTTAAAGGTGCTAAACATGGTGGTGCGAATATTAAAGTTATTTCCATGCTCGATAATGTAAAAAAGAATGTTAAAGACTGGAAAGATAAAGAAGAAGTAGCTGCCTATCTTGCAAAGATAATAAACAAAAAAGCTTTTGACAAAACTGGTTTAATATATGGAATGGGGCATGCAGTTTATACCTATTCTGATCCCCGGGCTGTAATTTTAAAAAAGAAAGCGAGAAAACTTGCAAAACTAAAAGGCCTGGAGAATGAATTTGATTTACTAAATTTAATTGAAGAACTTACTCCTTCTGTATTTTTAAAAGTGAAAGGCTCTACAAAAGTTATATCTGCAAATGTTGATTTTTATTCAGGTTTTGTTTACCGTCTGCTTGGTATCCCTGAAGATTTATTTACACCTATTTTTGCTATTGCCAGGATTGCTGGTTGGAGTGCACACAGAATTGAAGAATCTCTAAATGGAGGACGAATTATGCGTCCTGCTTACAAGCATATTAAAACTCCAGGTAAGGAATTTACTGCGTTAACTGAAAGGTAAAAAAAAGTCCACCTGTTTTTCAGGTGGACTTTTTTTGTTAATTCTATTCTTCTTCTGTTTTTGAATTTTTTATAACTGCATCTGCTATTTTACCTGAGATGGTTGAGTAATGATCAAATTCCATTTCAAAGGATCCTGTTCCGGAAGTAATGGATTTAATATCAATCGAATATCTCTGTAGTTCAGCCTGAGGTACTTCAGCATCTACTTCCAGGATACCTCCACCAAGATCTTCCTGTCCCAGTACCCTTGCTCGCTTTGAACTAAGGTCTGATAGAATATCCCCTATGTAATTTGCATTTACAAATACTTTCAGTTTCATCACAGGTTCAAGCAGTTTTACACCGGCTTTTTCCAGTGCAACTTTCATGGCCCCCTTTCCTGCCAGTTTAAATGCCATTTCAGATGAATCTACAGGATGTTCTTTTCCGTCAATAATAGTTGCCTGTACATCATCTATTGGATAACCTGCCAAAAAACCTTCTGTCATTGCTTCTAAAATACCTTTTTCTATTCCAGGCATATATCCCTTTGATATTGACCCTCCTTTTAT
>JALTGJ010000308.1 GCA_027077185.1 Spirochaetales bacterium
GCATATACTAAGGAGCAAAATGGTTGATTGGAAAGAATTAGTATTAAAAGAAAATTTATCTGAAGAAGAACTACGACAAATTCCTTGCCGTTGCAATATTACTCAACAAGATAATATTAAAAACTATTTGCATAATAACTGGGATACTGAATGCCTACTTCATAAGCTTCCCTTTTCACTGGACGATTTATTAAATGAAAACTTATGGCTGGATCCAATTGACACCTTACAGTTTGACATCAATTACCATGAAAACCTCCCCTATTTTGAACCTCATTTTGGTCAATATATTGATGGGCTTAAATTTTTTAATAATGAAAGTGGAATACATAGAATTCTGATTAAACTCATTCCTTTTAAGAAAATTCTAGACCTTTCAAATGAAATTTCATCAAAATTTAATAATGAAGCAAAAGTTGAATATTTACCGATAAATAAAAATAGTGGGTATGCATTTTATAAACCAAAACCTTTCAAGCAGAATTACTCAATGGGACATGAATGCCATTTTACCAGGGGAGTAATGGAATCTATTCTCAAATTAAAAGGATTTGATAAATATAGTTTTAAAGAATTATTTTGTTCTGCAAGATTTGAAAATATTCTGAAGTATTATTATAAAGATCTGGATGCAAAAATAGTTTATCGTGAAGATTCTTTCGTCCTGAATGGAAAGGTAATAGCAGAAAGGGTTAGGATTGATCTTAAAACTCTTTTTCCTGATACGATTTCTCAATCAGAAAAGTGGGAAAGTGTTATCCGCATTACAGAAGATATAGATTATCAGGGGCACAAAATTTTTAGAGATGGGGAAATTTTTAATGCCCCTTATTGCTGTTATCATATAGAATGGAATCCATTATCACTGAGTAAACGCATTCGTCAATTTTTTAAGCATACACAAATACGATCGGCCTATAAAGACCTCGAAAAACAACTTCAGATAGCCCAACAAAAAACACACGAAGTCACACAAATGAAAATTTTATTGGAACAGGAAATTCATAAAAAGGATAAATTCCTTACCTCCACATCTCATGAACTGCGTACACCTTTAAATGGAATTATTGGGTTAATAGATAGTTTTATCTCATCTAATTCAGAAAATATCAATCATAATAATCTTGATAATCTCAAAACAGCCTCAATTAGTGCATGGCGTCTGTCACATCTTATAAATGATATTTTGGATTATTCAAAAATGGGAGAAAACTCTCTTATTCTTCAAAAAAGCCGTGTTTCTTTAATTCAGGTTACAGATTCAGTTATTAAGAATCTTACACCTCTGGTATCCGGGAAGCCTATAATCATAGAAACCATTTTACCATCTAATCTACCTTATATCGAAGCTGATGAAAACCGATTACAGCAAATCCTCTTCAACCTCATAGGGAATGCACTTAAATTCACTCATAAGGGTAAAATAGTAATATCAGCAAAAGTACAGAAAGATGAACTACTTATATATATCAAGGATACAGGAATTGGAATTCCTATTGATAAACTGAAATCAATTTTTGATACATATGATCAGGGGAGTGAAGATGTAGCCCGACGATATGGGGGTACAGGTCTTGGCCTATCGGTGACAAAACAGTTGGTGGAACTACACGGGGGGCAAATATGGGCCAAATCTGAACAAGTAAAAGGATCAAAATTTTTCTTTACTTTGCCTATAGCCACTCAAATTAGAAATCCGTCTAATAATCAATATATTATTGAAAAGAACAAGGACCAATCAATTTTGGATACTAAGATAATTCCCAGTGAACCAGTCTGGAAGGTATCGGAAAACGGAAAAAGTATGATTCTTGCTATTGATGATGAACCAATTAATTTAAAAGTCATTCAAGAATATCTTTCCAGTGATGGATACCTCGTTAATTCCATGATATCAGGTGTAAATCTGATGAAACATCTGGGAAAAGGAGTATTACCGGAGTTGATCATTCTGGATATTTTTATGCCAGAAATATCAGGATATGAACTCTGTTCGGAAATTAGAAAAAAATACCCCTCCCATGAATTACCAGTACTGATGCTGACCGCTAGTAGCAACCCGGAAGATATGGTACAAGCTTTTTCACTTGGTGCAAATGACTATATTACAAAACCAGTTTCCCAGTCAGAACTACTGGCGCGAGTAAAAACTCATATTAAACTGAAAAAATCTATAGAGAGAATTAGTATTTCCAATAAAAAACTGAATATCATCGATCGCCTTATTAGTTTCGGATTTTTAGCATCTACATTTGTTTTACAAAATAAGATATCTCTTGAACAGGAAAATATTATTCTTAAAAAGGCGTATAATTATTACAAACCTCTGTTAGATCAGTTCTCAATAGAAAATCCTGATACACCGGAATCGTCTTCCTCTAAAAGTGAAAGACATGACTACTTTGAATCAGTCTTTAATAAATTACATAATTTGGAATCGCAAAAAAAACTGGATTTGCTTTATAAAATTGGGGAGAAGGTACAAGGCGCCACGGATAAAGAATTTAGCCAGGAAGAAATTGAAGAAGTATCCACTAATGTCTTTGATCTTGTGTCAGGTTTACTTCTTATGGAAAAACCAATAGAATCTTCCCTCCAGCCTGATCCTTCAGTATTTGGAGAAAAGTACCACCTAACAACAAAGGAAATTGAAACAGTATCCCTTATTTATGAAGGATATTCAAATCAGGAAATAGCTGGTTTGTTATGCATAGCACTTAATACTGTTAAGCAGCATGTATTTCACATTTTCAACAAAGTTGGAGTGGAAAATCGTACACATCTTATTTATAAACTCATAGAAAAAAACTAAAGTTATTATTTTAGTATCTGGAACTAAATAAGGTTGTCTAAAATATTCCAGACAACCTTAAAGTTTTACAATATAGAAATTCTTGTAATTTTATTTTATCCTATATTTTGTCATAAAGAATGAT
>JALTGJ010000309.1 GCA_027077185.1 Spirochaetales bacterium
AAGACCTGAAACCTTGCATAGTTTTGCAAACATACTTATTTCAGTAAACCCCGGCAGGGTATTTATTTCATTAATAAGTATATTCCCTGACTTGTTTTCTATAAAAAAGTCAACTCTTGCGAAACCTTCGGCATTAACTATTCTATAGGCTTTTTCAGCAATACTCTTAATAGAAACAATTTCTGATTCTGTTAAAACAGCAGGAGCTATGATTTTTACTGTTTCCGGATGAATATATTTTGAGTCGTAATCGTAAAAATTACCGGAAATAACTTCCCCCGGCAAATAACTGACAGGAGAGGAATTCCCTATAACAGAACATTCAATTTCTCTTCCTGTTACAGCTGGCTCAATCAGCAATTTCCTGTCATATTTAAATCCATTTTCAATTCCTTTTTTTAAATCTTTAAGTGAATTAGCTTTGGTAATTCCAACAGATGATCCTGCGTTTGCAGGTTTTACAAAAATTGGAAAGCCAAACTCTTTAATGCATTTTTCTATAAATTCTGATTCCTGGGAGAATCCATCATTTCTTATTGTTAGAAATGGAACTACAGGCAGTCCTGACTGTAACCATATCTGTTTTGAAACTGCCTTATCCATTCCCAGGGCACTGCCCAGAACCGCTGAACCAGCATAAGGAATATTGGCAAGTTCCAAAAGTCCCTGGAGGGTTCCATCTTCTCCAAAAGTTCCATGGAGTACCGGGAATATAATATCAGCTTTAATTTGTTTATTATTACAAAAAAGACCGGTACCGGGAATTATTGATACAATCATATTCTTTTTTTTACTAAGTACCAATGACTTGCAGTCTTTCTGAAAGTCCGGATTTTCCTGGAGGTACCATACTCCTGTATGATCTACTCCAATTAGAACTGGATTGTACAAAGAACGGTCGAGGTTTGAAAAAACGGATCTTCCGGATTGCAGTGATACTTCATGTTCTCCGGATCTACCCCCGTATAATATAACAATATTTTTCATTTTTCAGTATCCTTAATATTTTCAGCTGAATAGCCCATCTTTTTTAAAACTGATACAGCTATATCTTTTTCTTTCCATGGAATTGATTTATCTTTATATATTATTGTACTTTCATGACCCTTTCCAAGAAGAACAACCAGATCATCCTTTTGTGATATTTTGAAGGCAAAAGTTATTGCCTTTTCCCTGTCTGGAATATAGAAAATATTGCTGTCTTTTATTCTATCCGGACAGCCGGAAGAAATATCCATAATAATTGCCATGGGATCTTCTCCCCTGGGATCTTCGTCAGTTAGTATTATTATATCAGAATAGCTGTCGGCAATTTCCCCTTGAGTTTTTCTTTTTGTAATATCCCTTTCTCCTGCCGATCCGAAAACAGATATAAGTCGCCCTTTTGTCATATTCTTTAATTCAGGTAAAAGTATTTTAAATGAACCTGGTGAATGTGCATAATCGACTAGAACATTAAAATCCTGCCCCATATTTATAGAAATCATTCTTCCCTCTGCAGGGATAAGTTTTTCCATAAAGGGAATAAAAGTAGTAATATCAAAATTTGTAAGTTTAATAACAGACAGTAATGCCGCCATAGCATTTTCAACATTAAAAATTTTAGGAAGGTTTAAATGGATTTGATATTCTTTTTGCTTAAACAAAACATTAAAATCTGCTGTATTACCAGTACCTTTTATTTCTTCAGCTTTTATATCTGCTTTATTAACTGTACTGTAGGAATAAACAGGTGCATTTGAAGATTGCATAAAGTATTCCGAATATTGATCATCAAGATTTACAATTCCATAACCGGTTTTGGAATTAAGTGAACGGAAAAGGTTTGCTTTGTCACTTGCATATTTATCCAGTGTTTTATGGAACTCAAGATGTTCGTGGCTAATATTTGTAAAAACAGCACCGTCAAAGTCTACGTTGCCGAGTCGGTTGTTAATAATGGAAAGACCATGTGATGTTGCTTCTATAACCCCATGGGTACAGCCGTTATTTACCATTTTATACAGAATTTTATGAATCTCTGTCGCTTCTGGAGTTGATTGCCTGTAGTGATTTTTTACAGGCCCTCTGCCTTCATCAAACTGAACTGTAGAAATAAAGCCGGTTTTAAAACCAGCCATACCAAGAAGCTGATATATCATGGAAACAGTAGTACTTTTGCCATTAGTTCCAGTTACCCCGATAATTTTTAATTTACTCGAGGGGTAGTCATAGAAAGCAGCAGAAACAGGTGACATTGAAAAACGGCTGTCAGCCACCCTTATGTATGTAATTTCAGGCTTGTATTCATCTAATCCATCGGAGTGAAAAATTACAATTGCACCGTTTTTAACTGATGTGGAAATATATTTATGACCGTCAGTGTGAATACCCTTTAGAGCAAAAAAAATAAAACCTGGTTCTATATCTCTTGAATCGTAGGCTAAACCCTCTACTGTGGGGTTTGTATTATTTATTTGTTTAAGTACAGTTATATCCCTAAGCAGCGAATTAAGATTTTTTTTTATATTTGGCATCATTCTTAGGATGTTATCAATACAAATGTATTTGAGCAATAGTATTGTGTAATTTTAAATATTGATCCTTAGAGCTTTAAAAGTATAAACTTAAGAATATGCAGCTTGATTTTGAAAATTTATACAGCGGAGAAAATCCGGATTATTTAAGCAAACAGCTTATTACCTATATTGGCAGTAAAAGGTCTCTTCTTGGATTTATCGGTCAGGGAGTATCTATTGTTAAAAAGAACCTTGCAAAAGATAAACTCTCCGTTTTTGATGTTTTTTCCGGTTCAGGCGTTGCAGCAAGGTATTTTAAGCAGCACTCAAAAGAACTTTTGGTGAATGATCTTGAAGATTATTCACGGGTTACAAATAACTGTTACTTATCCAACAGATCAGAACTTGATGAAAGTTATTTAAAGGACGTATATAAAAATTTGTCTTTAAAACTGGCTGAGAGTATTCCTGTAAAGGGATTTATAAGTGATATGTACTCTCCGGAGTCTGATACAGTTATAGAACATGGAGAAAGAGTTTTTTATACCACTCGTAATGCTGGTTATCTGGATACAGCAAGACAGCTTATAGAAGATATTGACGTAAAATACAGAGATTATTTTCTGGCTCCCTTACTGTCAGAAGCTTCTATTCATACCAATACTTCCGGGGTTTTTAAAGGTTTCTATAAAAATAAAGACTCCGGCATTGGTCAGTTTGGTGGAAATAAAAAGGACGCATTACTTCGAATTCTTGGGGATATTGAGCTTGAATATCCTGTCTTTAGCAACTATGAATGTGATATAAAAATTTTCCAGGGAGATTCAAATACCGTAGTTAAGGATAAACCTGAGGTTGACCTTGCATATCTTGATCCTCCCTACAATCAGCATCCATACGGTTCCAATTATTTTATGCTGAACTTACTTGTAAACTATAAAAAACCGGAAATAATCAGCCCTGTATCCGGAATTCCTGTAGACTGGAACCGATCAAATTTCAATAAAAAACCTAAAGCTTATAATAGTTTTAAAGAACTGGTGGAAACTATTAATGCGAAATATCTTCTTGTTTCCTTTAATTCAGATGGGTACATAAAACTGGAAGAAATGATAGGACTATTGGAAGGTGTAGGGAGGGTTCAGGTTCTTGAAACAAAGTATAATACTTTTAGGGGCAGCAGAAATTTAAAAGCCAGGGATATTCATGTTAAAGAATATTTGTATCTGGTAGAGAAAAGGTAATAGTTAAAGATTTTGTATTCCTGTGCTAGAGACAAGGCATGCCATGTCTGTACACAGTTAATCAAAATCTTTCCATGTTTTAATTCCGAGGAGAATCAGATGTATGATTATGTAATTATTGGGGCTGGTGTAAGCGGATGTTCTATTGCCAGAGAATTAAGCCGTTATAAGGCTGAAGTTTGTATTTTAGAGAAAGCAGATGATGTTGCAAGTGGGGCTTCAAAGGCTAACAGTGGTATTATTCATGGGGGCTATGCGGCAAAATATGGTACCTTAAAAGGGAAGTTAAATGTACTGGGGAACAGACAGTTTGAAGGTCTGAACAGAGAATTAAATTTTGGGTATAGAAAGACCGGTGGATTGGTACTTGCTTTTAATGAGGAAGAATACAAGTCAATTAAACTGCTGTATGAAAATGGAATTAAAAATGGTGTTAGAGATATTGAAATATTATCAAAAAATGAAATATTAAAGATTGAACCAAATCTTAACCCTGATGTTTTGTATGCTTTATACGCTGGAGACGTTGGTGTAACTTCTCCTTATGAGTATACAATTGCTTTAGCTGAAAATGCTGTCTCGAATGGAGCTGATCTTTTTCTAAACAATGAGGTAAAAGAGATTACCAGAAAAAACGATTCCTTTGATATTATTACCGGTAACAGCACTTTTTCTGCTAAAACTGTAATAAATGCCTCGGGTGTTTATTCTGATTCGGTTTCAAAAATGGCAGGTGTAAGCTCCTTTAATATTATTCCCAGGAAAGGACAGTATATTCTGTTTCAAAAAGGAACAGGTTCTGTAGTCAATTCTGTTATTTTTCAGGTACCCACAGATAAGGGAAAGGGTATCTTAGTAACTTCAACTTATCATGGAAATCTTATGCTCGGCCCAAATTCAGAAGAAGTAAGTGATAGAAAAGATAGGGGAACCGATGAACTAACTCTTCAGTATGTTATAGATACTGCAAGAAAATCCCTTCCGGAATTTAATTTAAAAAAACAGTTGAAAACATTTTCAGGTATCCGCCCTACGTCAGATACGGGTGATTTTATTATTAGAGAAGAATATCCCGGTTTTATAAATGTAGCTGGAATAGAGTCCCCGGGATTAACTTCTTCACCTGCAATTGCAGATATGGTAATTGAGCTAATTGCTAAATCACATACACTGGAAAAGAAAATTGGTTTTAATCCTTACAGGAAAGCTATTATAAAACCAAATAATATTGATGTGGCAGAATTAAAGCGCCGGGCCAATTTGGAATCCGGAGATGACAGAATTGTCTGCCGCTGTGAAAAAGTGACTGAGGCTGAAATAAGGGATGCCCTAAGTCGAGATATAAAAGTTTCTACAGTAAAAGCAGTAAAAATGAGAACAAGGGCAGGGATGGGTTTATGTCAGGGGAAGTTCTGTGGACCCAGGGTTGAAAAAATTATAAAAGAAATATTAAAGAGGAAATTGCAGGGATAATGTATTCCTTATCCCTGCAGTTATGTAAATGTTATTGCTTACCGTTCATATTATAAAGATATTTAAAGTAGTCCATATCTGTTGTAAGTGTCTTTTTAAACTGAGGTAAAACCTTTTTATAGGACTCTATTGATCTCCAGAACTCAAAGAATTCAGCATTATTGCCATAGGCTTCAGAGTATATTCTTGTAGCTTCAGCATCTGCTGTACCTTTTATTGTTTCTGATTTTTCATATGCTCCGGAAAGGACTGAACGTTTTTCATTATCCAGTTTTCCCATCCATTCAGCTTTTTTACCTTCACCGTATGACCGGTAAAATTCTGCAATTTGACGTCGCTCTTTAATCATTCTGTTGTAAACACTTTCTGTCAAATCATCAGAGTATCTTATCTGTCTGATAAGTATATCTATAAGCTCTATCCCAAACTGGGCTGTCAGCTTTGATGCTGATGCAAGCATGGCTGTGGACAGTACTTCACGTCCCTTTTTTACATCTTCGAATGAATTTGCTGTAAAAGTGTTTTGAAGAAGTTTGTCTATGCCTTCAGCTTCCAAATCCGCCTTACTTTGTTGAGCAGGATTCGCATCCGGACTTACTGATACTTCCAGTATTGGTGATGCTGCAGAATTTTTCTGTCCTTCTTCATTAATAATATTTGAATTCCTTACTGCTTCATACAATGCATTATCTGCTATAACGGTTCTTACTGATGAATCAATAATATCATCAAGTCTGGATAATGCCTGTTCTATGGTTGTAACTGATTCATAGAATTTTGCAGGATCAGTTATTTTCCATCTTGCAGTAGTATCTACCCAGATAAACTGATTTTCAGCAGTTGGGACTCTTTGAGCATCTCCATCCCAGGAGAGTATTCTTTTTGGATATTTAATAACAGTGTCAATTACAGGTGTTTTAAATTTTAAACCCGCATTTTCCTGGGAGCTTACTATGGCTCCAAATCTGGTTACAATTGCCTGATCTCCTTCTTTAAGAACATAAAATGGACCCAGCATCATTATTACTATCAGTAGTACGGCAACTACGACGATAACTGTTACAGTTTTTTTCATTGTGTTACCCCCTGTACAGGATTTTGGCCCTGAAGACTTTTAATAGGTAGAAAATTACTTAGATTTTTATCAATCAGATCGGTGCCTTCGTTTTTACCAAAGACATTTTCTATTGTTTCAATATACAGACGTGTACGTGTTACATCAGGATTTTTCACATATTCATCTCTGACAGAAAGGAACCTGGCAACATCACCCCTTGCCTGGTTTACACGTTCTGTAGCATACCCCTTTGCAACCTGTATCATTTTATCTGCATTTCCACTGGCTTTTGGTATTTCTCTGTTGTACTCTTCTTTCCCTTCATTTATAAGTCTTTCCATATCCTGAATAGCTTTATTTACATCCTCAAATGCATCCTGAACATTACCTGCAGGAGGTACGATGTTTTTTAGCTGTACAGTAGTTACAGTAGCACCGAGTTTGTATTTTTTAAGAATTTTATTCATCATTACAAGTGCCTGATCCATTATATTTGTTCTCTCCGGACCAATTACGGCAAGAATAGCTCTGTCCCCAACAAGCTGATTGATAACAGACTGTGAAATATCCCTAATTGTCTGATCTCTGTAAACAACATTGAATAACCATTCCTTGGGATCAGTTATTCTATACTGAATTACCCATTCCACATCTATAATATTAAGGTCACCGGTTAGCATAATAGATTCCTGGGGATAATCACCCTTTGAATATATTGTGTTTATTCCTGCCTGTTCTGTACGAAAACCAAAAGTCATATTTTGTATTTTCTGTGTTGGAACATTGTAATTTTTCTCTATACCAAAAGGTATTTTAAACTGAAGTCCAGGACTTGTAATTCTATTAAACTTTCCCAGCCTCAGCACAACTGACTGCTCAGTCTGGTCAACTACATAGAAGCTTGACATTACGAGACTAAGGGCTGCAATTATAATGATTACTACAACTATAAGTTTAGGTTTCATTTTAAACTGCGGCATTGGCGTCACATTCTGCTCTGACATACTTTCTCCTTTAAAAGATTAAATCATATAGCCTTAAAAGTACCTATGGATGATCCCTGAGTCAAGAGAATAAGATTGATGTATCTATGAATAAATTTAATATTCTTATTTGACTTTATGCAAAAGTGCTGGTATACTCAACTTGACATCCTATGACATGATGAGAGGACGATTTGGAGAAAATTAATAAATCAATTATACAGGCCTGTATTTTTCAGGGATGGGATAAATTTATTATGGGACTTTTAATTCCCATCCTGGTTCTGTTTCAGCTTGAAAGAGGTCTTTCTCTCATACAGATTGGTTTCAATATGGCATTTTATTCCGGTACTGTAATTATCCTTGAAATTCCATCAGGTATTCTGGCAGATTATATTGGACAAAAAAAAGTTTACTTGCTCTCAGTTTTTATAAATGCTTTGGCTATGTCAGTTGTGATGATTACTAAAGAATCGTTCTGGATAACAATAGCTATTGTTTTGTGGGGTTCGGCTAGAGCTTTTTCTTCCGGTTCGATGGAGGCAATTTTTTTAAACAATGTTTCATCTGAGGGAAATGACAGAGATGTTGAGAAGTTAATCTCTTCCACTCAGGTTGCAATACTTGTAGGTTTGGCTCTGGGAGCTCTTTTGGGAGGTTTTCTTCCCAATCTGCATATAATGAAAATACTTTATATATCCTTATCGGATTATTATTCCCTTAATTTTTTTACAGCAACATTTCTTTATCTTTTTCTGGGTGGATTTTTTATTCTGTTTGTTTCAGATTCAACAAAAGTAAGTAAAGAGTTACTATCAACTACTGGACAGGCTACAACAGTGGATATATCCAAAAAGATGAATAGGAGAGGGGAATCGGAAGGTATAGTTTCTCTTGCAATTGAAACTATAAAAAGCAGCTCAGTTTTTTTTGTTATTATGCTAACTACTTTGGCCTGGGGATTTGCCTTTTCCGGACTGGAAACCTTTTGGCAACCAAGACTTCATCAGATAATCGGGGGAGGTGGAAATACTTTTATTTATGGTCTTTTGACAAATAGTTATTTCCTTGCAGGAGCAATCGGTAGTTTATTTTCATGGCCTCTTTGCAGGTTCCTGGGAAATAAACCTTTCATTTTTCTATTTTTACAAAGGCTGGTATTAGGTGTAATGTTTTTAGCACTTTCGGGAATCATGAATCTGGGTTGGTTTTCTGCTGTGTATATTGGATTATTTCTATTTAATGGAATTGGTAATCCTGTGGAAATATCAATTCTAAACCGTGTAATACCTTCGGAGAGTCGTGCTACTTTGTTATCAGTTATTTCATTTGTTATGCAAACCGGAGGGTTGCTTGGCTCCCTTTCAGGTGGTTTTATATCGGAAGCAAAGGGAATAGGATTTACCTGGCAAATGGGAGCGGTAATCTTAATAATTTCCGGATTCATCTATTTAAGAT
>JALTGJ010000310.1 GCA_027077185.1 Spirochaetales bacterium
CTTTTCCCGTTCTGAATGAAGTAAATGGTTAAGGAAAAAATTTTTTCTATCAGACATTTCAATTTCATAACTTGCAATCATTCCTATAATATTGGCACCAATAAAGAAAAAATTATTATTTATAAAGATTAGAGTTGGAGTAGATACATAAAAAATCGCCGCTACTTCATATAGAATTACAATAATTAAACTACCAATAGTAGCCCAGATAAAAATCATTCTTGATGCCGTATATGCCATCATAAAAATAAGAATTAATCCCGCATAATATAGATAATTAGCCGGAGGTGGAGAAATTACAATCATTAAAATTATTATTGCCCCTCCTACAACTTCTACAAGCATAAAAAAGTACTGAAACACTTTTTGGTACCAAGTAAACAGGGAAAGTATTAATACAATTACTGCTATGGAGTCAAAAACAGCAAATCTTAAAAACCAGAAAAAGTGTTTTAGTTCGGGGACAACAAATGCATCTAGTATACCAAAAAAACTATAGGCTATAATACTAAAAATTATTGCCAGTCTGTTTGTTTTCACCGATTTTATTAAGATACTTGCTTTGTAACTTTTTTCCAGGTAGGCATAATTTTTATTAAAAGAAAGTGTAAATGGATTCAACGACATATCTTCATTGATACTGTTTACAAATATTTCCTTGTCCATTTATAGCTGTCATACTCCTATACTTATTTTTCCTATCCAAAGTATAACCTATATGAATACAATTACAACACTTTTACTATATACAAGGAAAGTAATTAAAAAATAAAGTAAAATATTTCTGTTACTCCAGGCAAATATCCGGTATAATTATTATTAATAATAAATTCTACCGGGGATACCATGACTAAGAAAAAAACAAAATTAAATATTTTTAATAAATTAAACTCCATTTTTCTTGGAGGCCTATTTATATGGGGTCTGCTTTTTGCAGGCTGGTCTCCTATGATGGTTGTTGCCGGTTACTGGGTGGAGGAATTTTTTACATTTGTTTTAACAGGAATAACACTAATTATCCTTAGGATCTCCGGAAGAAAACCGATTTATTTTGGTAAATTTTTACTGGTTCTGGGCAGTTTCTTTATTGCACATACTATTTTTATCCTGGTTCTTGCCGGCTTTGCTGCAAAGACAGATCCTATGGCAGAACAGGTTTTTATAGCAATTTTCTACCCCATTGCAGGAAGTGCTCTGGAACTTGACCCTGTGTTTTTAAATGATATGCTGTACATTACATCATTGGCTTTTCTTGGTATTTTATACAATCTATACAAATCTGTTTTTTATAAGGGTAACTGGAAAACCATAAATACTGCAGAACTTGTAAACAAATCTTTTGGAACATTTATAGCCCCTCACCTGGTCATTATTCTGGGAATGGGAACAATTATTATAACAAAAACCCCTGCATATCTGGCAATCGTCCTTGTGTTAATTAAGGTGTCCATCGATCTTTCAGGATTTGGGTCAAAAGGAGGGCAGATAATCAAATCTGAATCCTAAAAAACAATTGAATTTAAAACGTTAGGGATAGAAGCGGAAATCCCGCAACGTGATGGGATGTATCTGCAGAGACAAGGCATGCCTTGTCTGTACCCAGAAATTCAAAATGTGGTCCCGTGCTACATATCCGTGAGGAATTGCAGCGTATAGCCCGGCCCCGTAGGGGCGGATTCCATATCCGCCCATATGGGGCAACGCCCAGGCAAAAAATATAATCAAAACAATATGGCAAACAAAAAAACCTCCGGCATTACCGGAGGTTCAATATTATTCGAAAGCCAAAGTTTAGATGTCCGGTGTGTCAGGAATAATAATTTTATCTGCCTTAGCAAGAATGTCTGCAGGAACAGGTCTAATAAGATCACCATGAACAAGCTGTTTGTTATAATCTTTCACTGTTGAATCCCAGTAAGATCTTCTAATGTAGTAGATAGCTGCTCCACCAAGCTCATGCTGGTTTTCAGGCCATGGGTATGAAGGCTGTGCACAACCAAGTCCGTATCTCTTCCATCCGTTGTAAGATTCGAAAGTTGACCACCATTCTTTAGCACCAAGAACTTCAAAAGCATACTGTGCTTTAGCATAGTACATAGCTGCACCTACACCACCACCTCTTTTAAAAGCCATTGAGTGAAGAGAAATATGAGTGTCTTCATCTCTTTTTCGGCCATTTGCAAATCCTGCTAATTCACCATCAATGGAACCAATCAAGTGGTAAGAATCCTTAAGTCTGTTTCGGAGCCATCCAAGAATTTCTGCATAAACACGAACACCTACAATATCATAAAAATCTCTGTCAATTTCAAGAAAGTTCTTTAAAAACTTTAACAGTTCAGGAGCTTCTTCTTTTTTTAAAGCTCTAATAACAAGATTTTTTCCATCTCTGGTTTTTGTATAGGCAGGTTCAAATGCAGGTAATTCAACAACAGGACCGGCAAGCCATGCTTCAATTTCTGCTACAGGTATGTTTAGTACATCCTGGGAAACTTTTTCAGGTACTACTGATTTCATAAATATCTCCTTAAAATTTTGAGGTAAAGGAGTACTATAATTAAGATGAAAGAGGGTGTCAAGTAAGATTGCATAAATTTTTATTCTTTTTTCTTGACGTAAACATAAGCTGTTGATAATATGAGCTTTGCTTTTCGAAAACAGGTCCTATACTGTTTGTATGCAAAATTGAAATTCCAATTTTATTTTCAAGGTGAGGTAATATGTCAAATCAGGAAGCTTATACCAGATTTAAAGAAATGCAGGCAAAAATGTTGAAGGGTGGTGGTGATGACCGAATTAAAGCCCAGCATGATAGAGGAAAACTGACAGCCAGAGAAAGAATAGATTATCTTTTAGATGAAACTTCTTTTACAGAACAGGAAACATATGCAACTGTTAGAGCAACAGATTTCGGAATGGATAAAAAAAAGTTTTTGGGCGATGGGGTTGTAACCGGAAGTGGAAAAGTTGGAGGACGACAGGTTTTTCTTTCTTCACAGGATTTTACAGTTCTGGGAGGATCTCTTGGAGAAATGCATGCAGAAAGAATTGCATCGGCTCAAATGGATGCTCTTAAAAACGGAACTCCATTTCTTCAAATAAATGATTCCGGCGGTGCAAGGATTCAGGAAGGTACTTTATCTTTGGATGGATATGCAAAAATATTCAGAGCAAACACCCTTAGTTCCGGAGTTATACCCCAACTGTCAATTATTCTGGGTCCATGTGCAGGAGGTGCTGTGTATTCCCCTGGAATTACAGACTTTATTTTTATGGTTGACCAGTTGAGTCACATGTACATTACAGGACCTGATGTAATTAAAGCAGTTACCGGAGAAGAAATTAGTCATGAAGACTTAGGTGGTGCAAAGGCTCATACTTTTAAAAGCGGGAATGTTCATTTTAGATTTTCTTCTGAAGAAGAGTGCCTTACTTTTGCCCAGACCTTATTAAGTTATCTCCCGTCAAATAATACTGAGCAGCCCCCAATTTCCGCATGTTATGATCCTATAGACAGAAAGACTCCGGAACTTCTGGACCTGCTGCCGGATAATCCAAGAAAACCTTACGATATCCGAACATTAATTAATTCTGTTTTCGATGCAGATTCATTTTTGGAAGTTCAGAAAGATTTTGCTCAGAACATTGTAATTGGGTTTGCAAAACTTAATGGCCATACAATTGGTCTTATGGCTAATCAGCCAAAAGTAATGGCTGCAGTTCTCGATATAAATGCAGCTGATAAAGCTGCAAGATTTGTAAGATTCTGTGACTCTTTTAATATTCCGTTTATATCCTTTGTTGATGTACCTGGATTCCTTCCTGGAACGGGCCAGGAGCATGGCGGTATTATTCGTCATGGTGCAAAACTACTCTATGCAATCGCAGAAGCAACTGTTCCTAAAATTGCACTTATAGTAAAAAAATCCTATGGGGGTGCATACATTGCCATGTCTTCCAAGGCATTGGGTTATGACAGAACCATTGCCTATCCAAGTGCAGAAGTTGCAGTTATGGGTGCCGAAGGTGCTGCAAATGTTATTTTTAGACGGGACATTAAGGCAGCGGAAGATCCGGTTGCAATGAGACAGCAGAAAATTGATGAGTTTAAAGAAACAGTTATGAACCCATTTATAGCTGCCGGTTTTGGTTATCTGGATGATATTATTGATCCTGAAGAAACCAGACTGGAGCTTTGGAAGTCCCTGGAAATGTACTTGAATAAAAAAGAAGACAGACCAAAGAAAAAACACGGGAATATGCCGTTATAACGGAGAAAGAAAACGGGTGTCTCGATACATTTTTGCGGAGCAAAAACACTCGACAACCGGTTAAAAAAACACCGCTCTCTGAGAGTTGAAGATTGTTAACAAGGAGAATTTATGTCAAGAGAAAAAGTTAGAGAAATAATATTAAGTGCAGGTTCATGTCAGATGGCTACCAGTGTAGATGGTCAGCCAAAGGTACGGCCAATGAAGTTTGTTGTAACAGACGACTTTAAGTTCTGGTGTACTACAGTAAATATAAGCGGAAAGGTACAGGAACTTAAGGATAACCCTAAAGTGGAACTTTGCTGGGTAGCTAAAAACGGTGATCATTTACGGGTATCCGGAATAGCGGATTTAACAGGTGATGCTGCAAAGAAAAAGAAACTTCTGGAACTTCACCCTGGTGCTTTGGGGTTATTTACAGACGAAAATGATCCTTCTCTGGTTCATGTGGAAGTTGTTCCAACAAGAGTACGCTGGAAAAACCATGCTTTTTGTGAGTATAATGAGGTAGAATAGACTAGTATTTATTGCTGCAATTTTTTAAAGCTGTCTGATTTTTATTAGACAGTTTTTTTTTGGATTGGATATTTTTTCTACTTGATTTATATATAAAGAAAGATTATTATCCATATATGGAGGCATATATGGAGCTTTCTCATAAAACAACAATTCTATTCTCTGAAGATCAATTTTCTTCCCTGAAACATATGGCAAAAGCAAAAAGAAAATCCATAGGTGAACTAATACGAAGTGCATGTGAGCAGGTCTATGCTTCAGACAACAGATTAGAAGCGAAAAATGCAGTTTTTGATTTGGAAAAACTGAATTTGCCTGTAGCATCTGTAAAGAGAATGAAGATGGAACAAGTTTCCTTTAAAGAAATTTATTAATGGTTTTTATCGATACAAATATCTTTATGTATGCTGCAGGAAAAGAACATCCGAATAAAATTCCTTCGGTAAATTTACTTCATAAAATAGCTTCAGGGGAAGTTGATGCCTGCATCAATATAGAAGTACTGCAGGAGATTCTGCATAGATATAGACATATTAACAGGTGGGAAGAGGGCAAGGCAGTTTATTCTTTGACCCGTAAAATAATTCCGGTAATACTTCCTGTAGATATGTATATTATGGAAAAATGTTTTGATTTGTTAAACAAATATTCTGCTATTATGGCAAGAGATGCTCTTCATGCTGCTTTTTGTAATATTAATAGTATTACTTCAATGTACTCATTTGACAAAGATTTTGATGTTTTTGATGGATTAACCAGGATCGAACCTTAAATATAAAAACATAGGGTTCCCCATATGTCAAAATAAGGCTCATCATTCTGCATGACATATACCCTATCTGCTTTCATTATTGGTAAACACTCATTGAGAATATTACCAATTCATTTATAAGCGTTTTTGCTATCAGCAATATCAATTATAAAAACTATGATTTTATCATTATTTATCTCATAAAATAATCTGTAATCTCCAATTATGTATCGATATAATCCGGATAAATTTCCTTTTAATCTTTTTATATTTGGTCCAAAGTATGGTTTTCTGCGGAGCATTGGATAGACATATTCTTCTATTTTTTTATATAATTTTCTGTACTCATTCTTTCTTATATTCTTCTGAAACAACTCAGTTTCAGCAATTTTAAATTTATCCGACAATTCTATACTTCCCTTCTTCTATCTCGCTCCTCCCCTGTCGAATATTTTTAAGAAGACTTTCATCTTTTAGGATTTCATTCATTTCATTATCACTGACAAAACTCTCTTCAGCCAGAAATGCTATTGTTGCATACTCTATAAAATTTGAGATCGATCTTCTTTCTCCAGCAGCAGCTATTTTTATCAGATTGTATGTATCATCATCAACACGCATTGTAATAGTCTTTGGCATAACTCACCCCTTTATTCAATATTATTCACAAATATTCTATTTGTCAATAAAAATGACAGCCCTCAGGTCCCCTCAACCAGGACTGCCTCTTCTGACTGTTCTATACAACAGATTCCATGACCTTATTAAAAGTAATACTTGGTCTCATAGCTCTATTTAGTAAATCAGGATCAGGCAGATAGTACCCCTTTAAATTTACCCCCTTACCCTGTACTGCCATAAGTTCAGATACAATCCGTAATTCATTTGCAGCAAGCTGTTCCGACAGAGGTTTAAAGATTGTTTTAAGCTCAACATCCAGATCCTGCTCAGCAAGAGCCTGTGCCCAGTAGAGGGTAAGATAAAAATGGCTTCCTCTATTATCAATTTCATTGACTTTTCTCGATGGTGTCCTATTATTTTCCAGAAAAAGTTCAGTTGCACTATTCAGAGTATCTGCCAGAACCTTTGCCTTTGAATTATTAAACCTATTCCCAAGATGTTCCAGAGAAGCTGCCAGAGCAAGAAATTCACCCAGAGAATCCCACCGAAGGTGGCCTTCTTTCAGAAACTGCTGAACATGTTTTGGTGCAGACCCCCCTGCCCCGGTCTCAAAAAGACCTCCTCCTTCCATTAATGGGACAATGGAGAGCATCTTGGCACTTGTTCCAAGTTCCAGTATTGGAAACAGATCAGTCAAATAATCACGAAGAACATTCCCTGATACAGATATCGTATCCTTTCCCTCTTTTACCCGTTGAAGAGAAACCCTGATTGCTTCCTCAGGTGGCATAACAGAAAGACTCAGCCCTCGGGTATTGTAGAGTTTTAGATATTCCATGACTTTTTTTATTACATTACGGTCATGAGCCCTTTTCTCATCCAGCCAGAAGATAGCAGGATTTCCGGTTATCTCTGCCCGTTTTACAGCCAGTTTTACCCAGTCCTTTATCGGGATATCTTTTACCTGGCACATACGGAAAATATCACCCTGCTCAACTTTCTGTTCCATTAGGATTCTGCCTGATTCATCAATAACTTTAACAATTCCGGAACCTTCAATTTTAAAAGTTTTGTCATGGGATCCATACTCTTCGGCTTTCCGGGCCATTAGGCCTACATTGGAAACACTTCCCATTGTTCCGGGATCAAATGCACCGTTCTCCTTGCAAAATTTTATAGTTTCTCCATAAATACCTGCATAGGACCGGTCCGGTATTACAGCCACCATATCCCTTAAATTTCCATCAGGTCCCCACATTTTTCCAGAAGATCTGATTGCAGCCGGCATTGATGCATCAATAATAATATCACTTGAAACATGCAGACTGGTAATACCCAAATCCGAATTTACCATGGCAAGGTCCGGTTGAGTTTTGTAGCAGTCCTCAATCATGGATAGTATACCCTTTCTATCCTCAGAGGAGAGGTCTTTAATTCTGGAAAGGAGATCCCCTATTCCATTGTTTTCGTTTACTCCAAGCTGATCAAAAGAAGTCCGGTATTTATTGAAAACATCTTCAAAATAGAGGGAAACAACATGACCGAAAATAACAGGATCAGAAACTTTCATCATTGTGGCTTTGAGATGTACAGAAAAAAGGACTCCTTCCTCCTTTGCGTATTTCATCTGTTCTCTTATAAACTCCCTAAGAAGACGCACATTCATTACAGCAGAGTCGAGGATCTCACCCTTCTCAAGAGGAATCCTCTCTTTTAAAACAGTAGTTTCCCCTGAACTTTTTTTAAATTCAACCCGGACATTTCCCTGAGTCTCAATAATTACAGACTGCTCACTTCCATAGAAGTCCCCTTCGGTCATACTTACTACACATGTTTTTGAATCTGAACTCCATTCCCCCATTGGATGAGGATGATTCATAGCATATTTTTTAACTGCTGCCGGGGCCCTCCTGTCAGAGTTACCCTCCCTGAGTACCGGATTGACAGCACTGCCCTTAACAGCATCATAGCGCTTTCTAATCTCTCTTTCCTCATTGGTTCCAGGTTCTTCCGGGTAGTCAGGAATCATATATCCTTTCTCCTGCAGCTCTCTGACAGCCTCATGAAGCTGGGAATCTGAAGCACTTATATTTGGCAGCTTAATAATATTGGCTTCCGGTCTCCCGACCAGATCCCCAAGCTCAACAAGATCATTCGAAACTCTCTGGGTTTCATCCAAAAAGTCAGGGAACAGGGCAAGAATTCTCCCTGCCAGGGAAATATCCCTGGATTCAACATCAATCCCGGCTGTTTTTCCAAAAGTCCTGATAACAGGAAGAAAAGATGTGGTAGCAAGAAGAGGGGCTTCATCAGTTTTTGTATAGACAATCCGGGGATTCATTATTTACCTCGATTTTTTTTTGTTTAGAGTGAGGTTCCTGAAATAAACAATGCAGGAAACCTGTATCAGTATCAGTTAGCTTTTGAGTTAACTCTACAACCCAGTTTATACCATAAAACACAATTTCTGTAAAAGCCCGAAGGGGATTGGCAGCAGTTAAAAAACTAAAAAGGGTATATACTGAATCAATATAGGCCGAT
>JALTGJ010000311.1 GCA_027077185.1 Spirochaetales bacterium
CATTACAGCTAAATCAGCTTTTTAATATTGGTGTTGCAAGTGAGCAGTTTGCAGCACAACACCTAATGTATGGATTGGGTCAGGAGAGGAAACCTGAACTATTCTATTGGATCCGTGAAAAAAAGTCAGCTAATGCAGAAGTAGACTTTGTTATTACAGCATCAGGTCGTATTTTTCCAGTTGAAATTAAATCAGGAAAAAGCGGTACATTAAAATCACTACATCAATTCCTTTATCAAAAGAAACTTGGAAAAGCAGTTCGTTTTAATCTTGATAAGCCATCAAGTGTAATGGTTGATACAAGTGTAAAAAATGGTGTGCTGAATGCTCAGATCTCATTTGAGCTTCTGTCATTTCCAATTTTTCTTATTGAGAAAATATATGATTATTTGGATAAGTACTGCATCGGAGGAAAAGAATGATTAAATCAGAAATTATAAAAGGACAAAAAAGCTGGATTTTGGAAAATAAAAATATCATACTCTGTCTGACAGAAAAGGGTGGTCACATGGCTCCTGTTATTTTTATGAAGGAAAGTGACAACCCTATTGAACCTTTTTATATAAGCCCCTGGGCTGAAGAAGGTTTAAATTTGGAGAAAGAGCCTGATGTTCTTATACCATTACGGGGAGATTTTTTCTGTATGCCCTTTGGTGGAGATAATTCCTGGCAGAATGAATCTCACCAATCTCATGGGGATACGGCAGGTGAGATTTGGTCTCTTTCTTCAGAGCAGGTAGAAAACTCAATAAAACTTAAAATAGATACATCAGGTAGAAAGGGTAGTGTTACAAAAAAAATTGATCTGAAAGAGGGTGAAAATAACCTTTATATAAGTCATCTTGTTGAAGGTTTTGCAGGCCCTGCTCCTTTAGGACATCATGCAACCTTTTCCGGAGGAACTAAAAAATATATAAGCACCAGTGCAATAAAATTTGGATATACAAATAAATACGAAGGCTCCAGCTATAATAGCGGTGAATATTACAGTCTGGCTTCACTGGAAAAATTTGAATCTTTAGAAAAGGTTCCTACTGTTTGGAAAGATAATAAGTTTACTGACTGCTCTGTATTTCCTTCAAGAGAGGGTTTTGTGGATATTATTCAGGTTTATAATAAACCACAGGATGATTTTGCCTGGAGTGCTGTAGTAATTCCGGAAGAAGGATATCTGTGGTTTTCCCTTAAAGATTCTGAAATTCTACCTTCCACTGTTTTATGGATGGAAAATAAGGGCCGCCATCAAACCCCATGGAACGGCAGAAACTGCTGTATTGGAGTGGAAGATGTATGCAGTTCTTTTGCAGACGGTCTTGCTGTTTCGGCAGAAGATAATTTTCTTAATAAAGAGGGAATTAAAACCTGCCATCAGCTGAATGGGAAAGATTCTTTTACTGTAAAATATATCCAGGGTATTGTTAGAATACCTGAAGGGTTTGACCGGGTTAAAACTATTGTAAAGAAGGATGATGGTATTGAGATTAGTTCTTATTCAGGGAAGATTGTTTTTACAAAGCTTGATACAGGGTTTATCAGGTCTTAATAGATTCCTGAGGCAACAAGCACTGTAGGAGCCTTGACTTTAGAAATAAATGTAATTACTATAATTACATAGAAGGAGATTGTTGATGCATGCAAAATTAATAGATATAGGAAACTCCAAAGGTTTGCGAATCTCAAAAAAACTGATAACTAAATATCATTTGCAGTCCAGGCTTAATCTGGAAGAGATTCCGGGTGGCATATTAATAAAAGCTGATGTACCAAAAAATAAGCTTTCATGGGAAGATACTTATCGTGATATGGGAAAAGCAAAAGAGGATTGGAGTGATTGGGATATTGCAGTAGCCGATGGAATTGATCTTGAATGAAAATTAAGAGATATGAAGTTTATTATGCAAACCTGGATCCAACTATTGGAAGCGAGATTAAAAAAATTAGACCAGTTGTAATAATAAGTAAAACAGAAATGAATAAATATCTTGATACAGTTGTAATTTGTCCGGCCACAACAAAATTGCATCCTGGTTGGCGCAGTCGGGTACCTTGTATTATTGATAATAAGGAAGCAGAAATTGCAGTGGACCAAATAAGAACTATTAGTAAAAAAAGGATAATGAATCTAATTGATACTTTAAGTTCGACGGTTAATACCCAGATAAGAAATCTGATAACAGAGATGTATGGGGAATAGGGTAGATCCCTATCTTACCCTCTCTGCCATCAACCCATTTTTAAAGTATATATTGTTCTCAGAGATTTTTGTTATTACAGAAAATCCCTCAAGCTGATGCATTTGATATGCCAAAAAAAGTGATTTGTCTTTAGGATTAAAAAGCCATAAACCTGTTTTGGGCATATCATCCTCTGCTTTTCCCTTTTTAAACAGGAAGGGATCAGAAAAGTCGTAATAGTTAAAACCACCATTTTGATCCTTGATTCTCCATATGCCTTTTAGCTCCGATTCACTGTTATTTTTTTTAATATTTTCCTGATCTATTTTTACAAAAAACAGTTCAGACCCTGTATCATCCAGAATAAGGATATTACTGTTTATTTTTTTTACATTTATACTTCCTGATACTGAGGCATAATCTTTATCTGTGTTAAATATAAGATTTTTATCGGTACTGTCATACATCCAGTTTCCCCGTCTGTTTGAATAGTTCCCTTCTATTGGGAAGCTTTCAATTCTTTCAATATCATATACCGAACGATCATTGCTTAAGTAAATTAAACTATATGGATTACCGGAATTTGTTAGCATCCAGTATCCCTTAAAAAGAGTCTCTTCCCTGCTAAGTGGGGTAGCCGCCGGTTTCATTTTAATAAAATTATATCTAAGGTTACTGTTCTCTAAAACCATTTTATTTGTGTTGAGTGTTTTTATATTCAGATTCTGGTCATCATGTCCAAAATTTAAAACAACTTTATTTTCTGAGGTATTATAGTCCCAGTTGAAATTATCAATGTTTTCTGACTGCATAAGCCATAGACGTCCATCACTAATAAACTCAAAATTAGTACTCATTTTAACTTTTTTACCATTACTGGTCATCTCTGTTAACAGCCATTTGCCTAAGATTTGTTTATTATTAGGATAAGAGAAGTTTCCTTCTATATCTGTCAGTTCATACATTGTGTATGTTTCTTCATCAAATTGTTTTTGTATATTAATAATTTTCGCATATATTCCAGGCCGGTTTTCTATCATATAAAGTCTTGTTCTGTTATCCATAGAATAATCATCAGTATCGATAATTTTACATTTAAAGGTACCTGCAGGAACAGTTATTTCTTTTTCTCCGGAAACTGAATAGAAAAAAGGTTCTTCTAAAGGGAAAAAGGCATTGTTTTCAGAATATTCCCCTGCGGGTAAATTTTCAAAGGTTTTGTCTATAATTATACTTTCCCTGTTTTCATCCAGGGAAACTCCCGCACTAATGTTAGATGTTGTAAATACATTAAACTCATCCAAAAGGGTGGATTTTCTATATTTCAAAGCTGTTACATTTTTTAGATATGACGTTTTAGCTTCAAGGTTAAACCAGTTGCAGCTCTCGTAATTAAGTTGATCTTTGTTATAATCCTGGTTATCCGTCTCCAGGCTACTATCGTCGATAGCCGGGAGTTCCTCTCTCTCCAAGGCGTTTTGTTCCAGCCTGTAACCTGTAATGGTATTATTATCCTTTTCCAGAACAAGTTTTTTATCTGTTATACTTAATACTTTACTTTTTCCTTTTAGAGAATAATCATTAATTATCATTATAACTGATTCTGTTGATTTATAATAAATCCAGATTCCCTTTGTCCTGCTGGTAACCCCTGGTTCTATCTTTTTAATACTCAATATATTCGGTTCCTGAAAATATAAAAAAGTATTACCCCCTTCGGTATCATCAATTTTGAAATTCCAGACCCCTAAAAGACCGGACTTTTTATTCTCTGTTGCTGTCTGTGCCGGATTGTAGCTTACCAGGTTCATGGTTGCTGTAGGGGATTTTAGAATTAGTTCAGTTTCTGTATGTTTGCTTATATTCCAGTTATCTGAAAATTCCTTAATAAGCTTTGAATCTATTTTGACTATTTGCTTTTCATTATCAATTTTCCAGGTACCAAAAACCCTATCCTGAAGTGATACATTCCCATTTGGTTTAAAAGAAAATGTCTGATACACATTCTCCCATTCCCCATCTATTTCTACTTTTGTCAGAAGCCAGGTATTTGAAATATCCATAGAATTTGCTGTTATACAGCTAATAGATAAAAATGTAAGTGTAAAGAATAGAAGTAATTTTTTCATATTCAACCTTATTATAAATTTAGATGTTATTTGTATAAATACTATATACCATAAGAGAGATCTTTGGTCAAAGTTAAAAATAATTACCCATTCTTAATCAGTAGAACTGCTGCCAGGGATAGCCCTATACTAATAATTCTTATTAAGGTAAGTTTCTCTTTGTATATAATTGCAGAAAGGAAAATGGGTAGAAGTATAGAGAGAGCAAAAATTGGCTGCACTAAAGATATACTCCCGGCTGCAAAGGCTTTGAGAACCAGTGCATAACCTGCAAAATTTAGTATTCCTATAATACTTCCAATTATAAAAACCCCTGGTTTTTTGAAAGCTTCTTTTTTCTCCTGCACATTCTTATGGTTTAGATAGCCGGAAAACGAGATTATTGCAACAATTAAGTAAGAGAGAAATATAAAAGAAATTCTGTCTACTTTTGTGGAGGCAAGTTTTCCAGCGGTCATTGAGAATGAAGTACAAAGAGCTGCAAAAACTGCAAAGAAAATTCCCTTTAAAGTATGTTTGCCCGATAATTTGAACTGTTCTGAGGAAATTAGTATAAGTACAAGAACGGAAGTAGCTATACCCAGCCATTGATTTATAGAGGGAGATTCATTAAAAAAAAGTAAACCTATAATTATTACAAAAAGAACATTGGATTTATTTACAGGGAAAACTACAGATGCAGGTGCAAACTGTAATGCTTTAAATTTGGCAAGAGCTCCAAAGGCGAAGAGTGTTCCGTTTGCAAGGGCATATGGTATTGCAGGGATAATATTAGGTATATTCTGTCCGGATACTTTTGATGAAACAAATAATGTTACAGCAGCCGATATTACAACCGTACCTGCAGCAGTTAGAATTACAGCCTGGTTGAGATATTTTTTTTCTGCTGCAACCTTATAAAGAAAGTTGAGCATCCCGTAAAACAATGTTGCAAAAAGCGCATAAGTTAACCAAAGGGGCATAATTTATTCCTGTAAATTTATTTTGATGTTTAAGAGTTATCTTTTCCTAAATTGTCCATAAAAACTGAAAGTGGTATTGCTTCTATTAAATTGTGGAGCAGATATTGTTCTGATCCGGGATATATGACATACAATCTTTCAAGTTCAAGATCAGTTATAGCAGAATGCATGGACTTTGTTGATTTTGGAGTATCTGTAAACTTAAATTCTATTCCAATTCGTTTATTTTTCATTAATAATAAAAGATCCAATTCTGCTCCGCTATATGTTGACCAGAAATAAGATTCAATGCCGGGATTGTTGCGGATTATCTGCTCCATTGCAAAACTTTCCCATGAGGATCCCAGCACAGGATGTCCCAGTAAAGTATCCAGATTATTAATTCCCAGTAAATAGTGAAGAAGTCCTGTATCTGTTAAGTACACCTTTGGTGATTTTACCTGACGTTTTTTAAGATTGGAGAACCATGGTTGCAGTGGACGTATCATATAGGTATCACTTAAAATATCGATATAGGAGCGAACAGTTTTATCGCTCATTCCCATGGATTTTCCTAACTGGGAGCTATTTAATATTTGTCCATGACTATGTGCCAGCATTGTCCAAAATCTGCGTAGAGTTGTGGCTGGTATGCCGATACCCAGCTGTGGTATATCTCTCTGTAGAAAAGTCCTGACAAATCCATCTCTCCAGGCTATACTGTCTTCATTCGTATCTGCCAGATAAGAGCGTGGAAACCCTCCTCTTATCCAAAGACGGTTTAGTTTTGTATTGCCTGTTTCGGTAAGATCGAAACCCTGCAGATCAACAAACTCAACTCTTCCTGCCAATGATTCTGAGGCATTCTTAGCAAGTTTTGGAGAGGCACTTCCTAATATTAGAAACTGCCCGTTATCAGAGGATTGATCGACAAGAACTCTAAGAATTGGAAACAGCTCCGGCATTAACTGAATCTCATCAATAATAATTAACCCTTTAATGCGTTTTAGGTACAGTTCCGGATTTTGGAGTTTAGCTCTGTCTGTAGGAGATTCCAGATCAAGAAAGTGTGATTTTATATTAAGGGCGATTTCTTTTGCAAGAGTAGTTTTTCCGGATTGTCTGGGTCCAAGTATGGCTGTAATTCTGGATCTTCTCAAAGAATTTTGAATTTGTTTTATGTACTGTTTCCTATGAATCATGCAAGTATTTTATCCTTGAATACTCGGATTGTCAATCCGAATATTCAAGGTAGTCTTAGAATTTATTTATCAATTTTTAACAAAGAAATTTATAACAGTTAAGTATGGTAAATAATAGATTTATAGTAGTTCGTCAATGGAATAACATTTCCACTGATATTTGTTAAGGTCTATCCTACCATTCGAATCAGATTCTACTCCTTCCATTTTTAGGAGCATTTTCTGTTCTTCAAATCCTGCAGGATCTTTTATTGCAATAATTCCCCTGCTGTTTACTACTCTGTGCCATGGAATGTTTTCTCCTCTATGGAGGATCTGTACAACTCTACGGGCTGCTTTGGGGCTTCCTGCAAGGGCAGCAACATGACCATAACTAATTACTCTACCGGCAGGAATACTGTTAAGGACGAATTCTGCTTTTTTTGAAAATGTCCGGGGTTCGGGAGTTTCTTCCATGCTGTTGATACTATCATTTTATCCTGATATTAATATACACATTCTGGTGAAATTAGATGGAGATATAATGGCTGTAAAAAATATTGTATTTGATATTGGTAATGTACTTCTTAAGTGGGAGCCTGCAGGGATATATCAAACCCTTTTTAACAGAAATGACTTTAGTAATCATCCTCTGTCAGAAATTGTAGGAGGGGATATCTGGCTTAAAATGGATCAGGGTCTGCTCTCCCTTAATGAAGGTATTGAAAAATCCATAGTGGGCAATGAACACTACAAAGATGATATCAAAAAGTTCTTCCTGGAGGCTCCCTATCATTTTTTTCCTGTCGAAGACACTGTCAATGCGGCAAAGCACTATCAGGAAAGGGGGTATAAAATATTTCTCCTTTCCAATTTTCATGAATATGGTTATGGGGTCCTTTGTAAACGGTTTCCTTTTTTTAAAGATTTTGACGGTGGCGTTATTTCCTGGGAAGTAAAGCTGAATAAACCGGACAGGCGAATCTACAAGGTCCTCCTTTCGAAGTACAATCTTGACCCGGGAGAAACCATCTTTATTGACGATATGAAAGAAAATATTGACGCTGCAGAAAACCTTGGAATTAAAGGTATCCATTTCTGCAGTACTACAAATTTATCACTCAATTTGGAAAACCTTGTAAAGTAATCAGGAATTAACAGCATAAATTAAAGTTAAGTAGTATTGACAAATGGATAGCTTTCTATGATAATGTACATATGATCATCTATGTTCATATGTACAAAACTGATTTTCAGAGGTCAATATGAAAGAAACAAATCTGATCTATAAAATAGCATCGTTCTATTTTGAAGATAATCTTACTCAGCAGCAGATTGCACAGAAAATGGGTATATCCCGGATTAAGGTCTCCCGGATGCTTCAGCAGGCACGAAACAAAGGGATTGTTGAAATCTCCTTAAATAAACCCCAGCAAAACTATACAGAAGAAGAAAAAAGTATTGCAGATAAATGGAATTTAAATGAAGTCATTTTGACTGCCCAAGATTATAGCAGTAATGAAGATTTGTTAAAGCAGCTTGGAGTAAGTGCTTCAGAATATGCCATGAGAATTTTGAATGGAAACGAAACAGTTAGTCTTGCATGGGGAAGTACTTTATCTTCATTGGTGCAAAACCTTCCAAAGGTTTATTTCCCTGAAATAAAAATTGTGCAGATGATTGGTGGTCTTGGTTCTCCTGAGGCAGAGGTTCATAGTTCCGATCTTGTTCGTCGTTTATCGGATAAAACAGGTGGGAAGGGGCGAATACTTTCAGCTCCCGGAGTTGTTACCTCTAAAAGTGTAAAAGAGGGATTACTTGAAGACACTTATATTAAGGAGACTCTTGTCCTGGCTGCTTCTTCTGACATAGCTTTTGTTGGAATTGGAACCGGAGCACCTAATTCTATACTTATGAGCCAGGGTGATATTTTATCGGCAGTTACCCTTAAAGAGATAAAAAAGTTGGGGGCTGTTGGGGATATAGCACTTCGGTTTTTTAATAGTAGTGGAGATTTTATAGATCACCCTATTAATGATCGAATTATTGGTATCAGCTCTATGGATATTAAAAAAATACCAAGGGTAATTGCTATTGCTGGTGGATTGGAAAAATATAAGGCTATACATGGAGCTTTGGAAAGTGGCCTGATAGATGTTCTAATTACAGATTACAAAACAGGAATAAAACTTTTGGAGGGTAATTAATATGTATCTACTTGGAATTGATTTTGGAAC
>JALTGJ010000312.1 GCA_027077185.1 Spirochaetales bacterium
TTATCTCATAAACAAATGATTCAACTCTCCGAATTTCTGACATTGCACTTTTATTTCCATTAATTATATCTCTAATATTATCAACAATAGATTTATCAATAACTTCAATAGCCATTTCTTCTATATTATTTCCAAGAACATCACCTTGCTCCAACTGAAAACAATCAAGAAAAAAACCATTTACTTTTTCAATAAAAAGTTCACTATTAAGAATTACTATTCCAGCCCTAAGAGAATAAATAATCTTTTCATTATAATCCTTCAAAAAAGTAATCTCATTAATAAATTTTTCCATTGATTGCTTATTTTCATTTAACCGAAGCGTCATTTCATTAAAACCCTGAAATAAAGTACCTACTTCACTTCCTGATTTATGATCAATTTGTACATTAAGGTTTCCCTCACGTATTCCATTCATAGCATAAATGAGCTTGCTTATAGGCCTTGTAATTTTACCGGAAAAGTAAAAACTCAGTAAAATGGAAAATAAGCTTACAATAAGCGATACAGAAAGCAGTGTCTTATTGATCCTTGAAAGAATACTTAAATAAGGTTCATTGGACAGCAGCAGCACAAGAATAAGATCCTCTTCACCAGTATTTTTTTGTAATTTTCCCAAATTCTGAAATGCCGCATTATAATTACCTTCTTCCAGTTCCAGATTGTAGACTTCTTTATAGGGGACATCAAGAAAGCGCTTATTTATTAACCCGATAAAAATGTCCTTATCAAATAGTGTCCCTGACTGAACCTTACTGGAAGTTGTAAGAAAAATAATAGACTGTTCCTGCATTGGTATTTGTTTATAAAACTTTTCATCAATATGTTTTAACAGATAAATTTCAAAACCATCAGGATTATCCGGTTTAATAAATCCAACTAAATATATACTATCATCAATTTCTCTTAATCTTATGTATGGATAATCTTTTTCTGATTTCAAACCTTCTAATTTTTTATAGGGTATAGAAATATTTCCAGACAATGAATATTCATCACTAATACCCTTATTGTTACGAATAACTATAAAATCCATACCGGATAGAACCAACAGTTCTTCATACCAGTCTTTAAGAATTCTATTAGAAAAAGATCCCCGATAATTATTCCCATGGGTTTTTAATTTCTCGTCCTTACTAATTCTAACAATAGTCTTCCATAAGATCCGTACCCAGGAATTATAATTTTCATATACTGTTGCTGCCTCTGTTTTTAGAGCCAATCTGGCATCAACTTCATTATTCTTTGTAACTATTCCCGTTACAAGAAATATAGTAAGAGTAGACTGAAGGACAACAACACCAATAAAAAAAAGTAACGCTCGTAGAAACAGCTTCATTGTATTAGTATATCAGTTTACCATCTCAGAACCAACAATAAGATTTACCACCTCTTCTGTACTTGTTTCTTTTTTTACCAGATCACCAACTTTTTCACCACGACGCATAACAATTATCCTGTCAGCCACTTCAAATACATCATGCATCTGGTGACTAATGAGGATAATTGCAATACCGTGATCCTTGAGTGAATTTACCAGATCCAGAACCTGTTTTTGCTGAGCAACCCCAAGGGCAGCTGTCGGTTCATCCATAATAAGAACCTTTGCTTTCCAGTAAATTGAACGGGAAATTGCAACTGCCTGTCTCTGCCCACCTGACAGAGTCCGGACATTGCTTTTTAAAGAAGGAATTTTTATATCAAGTTTTTTAAGAATTTCCATAGACTCATTGTACATATAATCGTGGTCCAGAATTTTTATTATTCCAAATTTCTTTTTTGTTTTTTCCCTGCCCAAAAATATATTTGAGTAAACATTTAAATTTTCGGCCAGAGCCAGATCCTGGTAAATGGTCTCAATACCTACTGAAAGTGCATCGATTGGAGAATGAATACTGGCTTCTTTTCCATTATGATAGATACTGCCTTCATCACTGGGATAAACACCTGATAACATTTTTATCAGCGTTGACTTACCTGCACCATTGTCGCCCAGAATTGCAACAACTTCACCGGCACTTACTCCAAAACTCATATTATTTACAGCAACAAGACCACCAAATCTTTTTGTAATATTTCTGGTTTCTATCAGATAATTCACTTATTTACTCCTTGTATGCAGGCTCGGGAAAAAATTGATCTATCAGCACAGCAGAAATTAGAATAGTTCCAACAATAATATATTTATCAAATGTTGGGATACCTAGAATTCTTAATCCTGTCTCCAGTACAGAAATTATAACAGCACCAAGAATTGTTCTCCAGACAGTTCCTTTACCTCCATAGAGGCTTGCGCCTCCAATTACTACTGCAGCAATGGACTCAAGAAGAAGAGATGCCCCGGCATCTGCTTTACCGGTTACATACTTTAACATATACAGGACACCTGCCAGAGACGCCAGAAAGGAAGAAAGCATATATATCTTTGTTATATGCCATTTTACATCTATTCCTGATCTAATAGCTGCATCCTCATTTCCACCAATAGCATATGTGTGCTGGCCAAATTTTGTTTTACTTAAAACAAAGGCAAAAACTGCTATAAAAATAAAAGTAATGACAACAACATTAGGCAGTACCTCATATACTTTAACTCCCCTTGCAACTTCAGGCCTTGTGAAAAAAGAATATCCTCCGCCTTTCACAAAATAAAAAAAATGACCATTTCCAATAATGTTTGCAAGATGAGGAATATTTTTTGCGGCTTTTTTTGCTATAAGCAGTTCTGAAATACCATGAGAAATACCAAGCATTGAAAAAGTTGCAATAAAGGGGGGAACCTTCAACCTGGATATAAGGTACCCATTTATCAATCCTGGAATAAGTCCAAGAAACAGAGTTATTAAAATACCAAGAATAATAGAAAAAATAGGATTAATTCCCAATAAAGAAAACCCTGCAACTAATTTTGCAGAAATTATTGTGGAAAGCCCCATAACATATCCAACAGAAAGGTCAATACCACCTGTTATTATTACAAACAATTCTGCTGTTGCCATGAGTAAAACAGCAGTTCCAAAAAAGAAAATAATCTGAAAAGCATTCAGAGTAAAAAAGCCCCTGGCCATAAAACTGAAAAATATAAACTCCAAAAATAGAAATACAAGGGCCCATTGTCTCCCTATTTTTAGGAAGAATTTTAAACGATTATGTTTTGCAATACTCAGCATTATTGGAACTCCCTTACCTGCCTAAAATAAATCCGGAAACAACTGATCAATTACAACTGCCATAATAAGCAGCATACCCACAGCTATAAATCTATAAAAGGGTTCAATTCCTGATATAAGCAATCCATTTTCCAGAACCGCTATTAAAAATACACCAACAACCGAAGCAACAACTCTGCCTTTTCCACCCATAAGACTTGCACCACCAATAACAACTGCAGCCACTGCAAATAATTCATACATGGCACCAAAGGTTGTAAAATTACCTATTCCAGTCTGGAATACATTAAAAACACCTGCAATACCTGCAATGAATGAAGATAAAACATATATTTTAATAATATGTTTCTTTACATCAATTCCTGATCTAACAGCTGCATCCTCATTCCCACCAATAGCATAGGTATGCTGTCCAAATTTTGTATTGTTAAGTAAATGCCATAATATAAGAACAATTATACCTATAAAAATAAAGGAGTTCGGAATAAGCCTTAAATATTCACGTATTTGATTATTTCCAACTCCCGGAGGAAGTCCAAAAAAACTCACGCCCTCACCTTGTTTGATATAAAAAAGATAGCCATTACCTATTTTTGTAAGGTTGTCAGGAAGCATTGCAACAGGAAATCCCTTACAAATTTTAAGTGCAATTCCATTCGTAATTCCCCACATACCCATTGTAGCAATAAATGGAGGTACTCTAAATTTTGCAATCATTATTCCATTTACAAGGCCGGGAATGAGAGAAATAGAAAGAGCAACAAGAATACCAATAAATATGCTGAACCCAGCTGAATAGTTCCCACTATTAAACATTAACTGAATTATTTTTCCTGAACTTACAGAAGAAAGCCCCATAACAAAACCAATGGAAAGATCTATTCCACCACTTATTATTACAAAGGTTTCTGCACTGGCCATCAAAATAGCAATTACTGAAAGATGAATAATATTCTGGAAATTCGTAATACTTAAGAAGCCTCTACCGGTAAAACTAAATAAAATTACAAAAAATATAAGAAAGAAAAACGCCCAGTTTCTCGCGACAGAACGAAGGAGTTTAGATTCCTCAATTACAAGATTTAAACTTTTAGTCAAAATAGCTCTCCCATAATTCAGCAGTTTTCCCCACAATCATCAGAGGAATATGTATCATTTAAAAAAAGAGGGAACTTAACAGTTCCCTCCTGTTTTACCCCAAAGACTGCAGGGGATTCACTCTATTTATAAATAAACTCATCCATAGCAGGATCATTTACATTCTCCGGAGTAAAATACTCAAAGCCGGGTATTACTGACTTTGGTACTTCTGTTCCTGCTGTCAGGTATTTATATCCCCACTCAACAGCAAGAGATCCAATTTCAAAAGGTTTTTGAGCAAGAACCAGATCAACCTGTCCTTTTTTAAGAGCATTAATCATATCAACAGTTGCATCCCATGTGGCAAGCTTAACAGCACCAACAAGACCTGCATTTACTACAGCCTGATAAGCACCCTGTGAAGAATACACATTTGTTGCAAATATACCTGTAATATCCGGATCCTTCTGAAGAGCAGCAAGAGTTTGATCTGTGGCTTTCTGCTGAACATCCATATTATAATCAACACCAACAAGTTCGATATCTGGATACTCTTTAATTCCTTCTTTAAATCCTTTTACTCTTCCCATTACAGAAGATACATCAGGATTTGTAGAATTTACATAAACTTTACCTTTACCACCTATCATCTTTGCAAGATTCTCAGCTATTTCTTTTCCACCCTTCTCATTATTGGAACCTATATAGCTCAAAGGGAATGAAAAATCACTAGCTACTGAATAGTCACCATTACCAAGAAAAGTATCTACTGTAATAATTTCAATTCCCTGGTCATATAATTTTTTAAGAGGGGTAATAAGGGCATCAATTGCTGTAGGTGCAATAAGTACCATATCCACACCACCCTGCGCAACAGTAGCTTCCAATATAGGAACCTGAGCTTCAGGCCCCCAGGACTTAGGGTATTCAGCTACAATTATATTCACACCAAGCTCCTCAGCCTTAGCTCTTATCCCCTTTTCCATCATATAATAGAAAGGATCTGCAACACCCGGCATAAACAGCATTGTGACCTTATCATCTGCTGTGTCTTTCTGACCAGCTGCAAATAGTGGTATACTCAGTGTAATAAGTATAACCATAAAGATTAATAAACCTTTTTTCATATGTATCTCCTTTTTAATTTTATTATTATAGAGCAATTTCCATGCCAAGTATTAAATTACTTGTCAATACAATCTTTACAGATTTAAAGGCAGAACAAGCTGTTATTTTATTGCCGCAGTTATCAGGTAGTGAAATATCGGATACCAAAGTAAACAATAAGTGCATACCCAGGTATCCATAAATAAAAGAAAAATCCAATAATAAATGTTACCGATTACATACTCCTTATTCAGTATAATTGACAAACACGATATAAATAAATAAGCTAATGTATCCGGTTACATTGACAGATCTAATAAAAATGGTAATAATTTTTGCACTAAAGATACATAAGAAGGAACCTTTATGGATAATTTAAATAAACTGATAGAAAAATTTCAAAATACTTCAGTTGCTGTTATTGGGGACACAGGCCTTGATATGTACTATTTTCTTTCAGATAAAAAAAGTGAAATATCTGTAGAAACAGGTATAGCGACACGCTCGGTCACTCACTTTAAACATGAAGCCGGAGGCGCCGGTAATGTTGCCATCAATCTAAAAACCATGGGTGCATCGAAGGTTGATATATATGGGATACTTGGAACAGATCCATTTGAGCTCACCCTAAAATCAATATTGGAAAAAGAAGGTGTAAACTGCAGTCATCTGCAAACACAAAAGAATAACTGGAATACCCATGTTTATCACAAAGTATATAAAAACAGAAAAGAAGAGCCCCGTTATGATATTGGAAATTTCAACATAGCCAATCCTCGGATTGTTGAAAATATTTTATTGGATCTGGAGGAAAATATAAATAAATATCAGGCTGTTATAATTAATGAACAAATAAAATATGGATATCATAATAAACTTTTTCAAGAGGGCTTATCCAGTTTAATAAGCAAATATGAAGATAAGTGCCTATGGATTAGTGATTGCCGCCATTTAAACAATATCTACAACAGAACAATTCGAAAACTTAATGTACACGAAGCTATGGATATATATATAAATGTCCATAAAAATAATAAAAAACTTCCAGACAATAAAACCCTTATAACATGGCTGTACAAGTATTGGGAAAAACCTGTAGTAGTTACCCTGGGAGAAGAAGGAGCAATTGCTGTAGACTTTAATGGACAAATTCAGGAAGTAAAAGGAATAAATCTTATCGGCCAAAAAGATACCGTGGGTGCCGGAGATGCCTTTCTGGCAGGCATGGCTCTAAGTCTGGCCTCAGGATGCACCATAGAAGAAGCATCGAAGATTGGTAATTTCTCAGCCAGTGTTTCTGTAACAAAACTGTATGAAACAGGGCACCCTACTACGTCAGAGGTTTTGCAAATGGGAGCCTCCCCTGATTACCGATACAACCCGGAAATGGCAGAGGACAGCAGAAAAGCTAAGTATTTAAAAAACACAGATATTGAACTTGTTAACCTGAAAAAAACAGTACTGCCAAAAGTAGTTATCTTTGATCATGACGGAACAATTTCCACCTTACGTCAGGGATGGGAACCAATTATGAAAGAAGTTACCCTGGAGGCCATTTTAGGAAATTATACAGAAACAGTTTCAAGGGAAGAGCTAAGTAGAATTGAAGATGCTACGGGTGAAATGATTGAAAAAACAACTGGCATACAGACAATTATTCAGATGCATCATCTTCGGGATATGGTCCGGTCTTTCGGATTTGTTCCTGAGAAAAATATTCTGTCACCCCTGGAATACAAAGATATCTATAACCAAAAACTACTTAAAATGGTTGATGCCCGGGTAAGTCTATTCAAACAGAAGATGCTAAATCTAAACGACTTAACAATAAAGGGCTCCATTCAGTTTCTTGAGATGCTAAAGAGCAAAGATATCCCAATATATCTGGCCAGTGGGACTGATCAGGAGGATGTCCGTAAGGAAGCTGCTGTTCTTGGCTATGCAGATTTCTTTAATGGTGGAATTTTTGGCTCCATAGGAGATACAGGCAATGATCCCAAAAAAATGGTTATCGAAACAATAGTAAAAGAACTCCCTGGAAATATTAAACCGTCAGAGTGTTATGTCTTTGGAGACGGACCTGTAGAGATGAGGGAAGCTGCAAAACGGGGGTTTACAAGGATAGGACTGGTAAGTGATGAAAAACAGAGATTCGGGATAAACACAGGGAAAAGATCCAGGTTAATACTGGGAGGAGCACAGGCTCTTATACCTGATTTTTCCTGGATTCCAGCTTTAAGTGAATATCTTGGATGGAAGGAGTAATATATGAGATATTTTGATCGATATAAAATGAGTTTCTATCCCCTTATGTACAGGAAAAATAAAGTGAAAATTGATGAAGCAAGTATTGCTCCTGACTACACGGCAAGGGATCTAAAAGAATCTGCATCTAAACAAATTGATAAAATTGTACAGGAAATACATGAAGCAAAAAAAAATAATAAATCTGTAATTCTTACCTTTGGAGCCCATACTATAAAAAATGGACTGGGAGTAATACTGTCTTCTTTAATTGAAGAAGGATGGGTAACTCATTTGGCAACCAATGGTGCAGGGGTTATACATGACTGGGAATTTTCCTATCAGGGACTTAGCTCCGAAGATGTCAGAGAAAACGTACAGGAAGGCAAATTTGGTACATGGGAAGAAACAGGCCTCTTTTTAAACCTTGGATTAGTGTCAGGTGCATATGAGGGACTGGGTTACGGTGAAGCTATAGGTTCGATGATTAATAAGGACGGGCTTAATATTCCTACAGAAGTACAACTGTTAAGTGAAATTCAAGGAAACGAAACGGCACTATGGAAACGTGCCGCTGCAGCTGATTTTCTTGAACTTATAAGAGCAGAAAAACTTTTCCCCGGATGGATGAAAATAAAGCATCCGTTTTCTGAATATAGTATTCAGGCAAGAGCTTTTAAAAACAATACCCCTTTTACAAGCCATCCTATGTTTGGACACGACATAATCTACACCCATCGGGCCAACAGAGGAGCAGCAATAGGCCGCTGTGCGGAAAGAGACTTCCTCTCTTTTGCTCATTCAGTATCAAAACTGGAAGGAGGGGTATACCTGTCTGTGGGTTCTGCAGTCATGTCACCAATGATTTTTGAAAAATCCTTGTCTATGGCACGTAATATTGCCCAAAAAGAGGGGTCGGATATTCGAAACTGCAGCATTCATGTTGTTGACCTTCAGGAGGAAACCTGGGACTGGTCAAAAGGAGAGCCCCCAATAGATAATCCTG
>JALTGJ010000313.1 GCA_027077185.1 Spirochaetales bacterium
ATGAGATTGCAAAGGATTTAATAAAATTACTAACAGGAAAACAAAATAATAATGGAGAGAAAAACTAATGGAGAAAATTTTAATTATCATCAATGATGCACCCTATGGTACAGAAAAAGCATACAACGCTTTAAGAATGGTAATGACAATCCAAAAAGAACACAGCGAAGTCGAAATAAAAATATTTTTACTTGCAGATGCCGTTTTTTGTGCCCTGCCAAATCAAAAAACGCCTG
The DNA here is from genome assembly GCA_027077185.1 of Spirochaetales bacterium. The sequence continues at coordinate 237 of JALTGJ010000313.1, forward strand.
ATGGATATTATAATATAGAGCGAATGCTGAAATCTGTAATAAGAAAAGGCGGAGAAATTAAAGCCTGCGGCGGATGCTCGGAAGCAAGGGGACATAATACTCTTTCATTAATTGAGGGTGTTCAATTGAGTAACATGAAGGAATTTGCCCAGTGGACTATTGATTGTAATAAAATTATTAATTTCTAAGCACCTTCTGTACGGGTGAAGTTTTATTTGCAATGGAGTAAGTATGTCTAAAATAGAGGCATTTGAAAAATACGCTGACAGCTACGACAAGTGGTTTGATAAAAACAGTGGTGTATATAATTCTGAAGTGGAAGTTATCCGGCAGCTCCTGCCTTCATCCAAAGGGAAATGGGTGGAAGTAGGAGTAGGTTCGGGGAAATTCTCAGTACCCCTGGGGATAAAGGTCGGCGTTGAGCCATCTGAAAAGATGGCAACTAAGGCAAAGGAACTGGGAATTAAGGTTTTTTCCGGTATAGCGGAAGATTTACCTCTCCCCGATAATGATTTTGACCTGGTACTAATGGTGACTACTATCTGTTTTGTAGATGATATTAACAGATCCTTTCAAGAAGTACGAAGAGTTTTGAAATATGGCGGTTCTATTATTGTGGGATTTGTGGATAAAGAAAGTGATCTTGGCAGAGAATATCTCAAAAACCGCGATAAAAGCAACTTCTATAAAAATGCCGCTTTCTTTTCCACAGAAGAAGTATTGAAATACCTTAACGATGCGGGATTTGGTATTACAAAGATCAGACAAACCCTCATTGCCGGTAAATCACAGGAAACTATTCTGGACGGTTATGGAAAGGGTGCATTTGTTGTTATCAAAGGTGAGAAAATGGATCTGCAATAGTTACCACAACAAACCAGAGCAAATACTTTTTTGCTCTGTTCTGCAATATCAGCGTATAAAAATCTTATCAGGGTGTTTTTTCTTCCAGTCAATAATTTCATAGTACATATCGAGGATATTTTTGCTCATACTTTCTACTGAATTGGCTCTGGCAGTAACAAGTGCATTTTTACCCAGAGCCTCTCTTTCAGTTTTATTTTCTAAAAGGAGCTTAACTTTCTCTACCCATTCATCCAGATCAGCTTCTGTTTTATATCCGTTTACACCATTTTCGACAATATCAGAGATTCCACTGGAGTCTACTGCAACAACTGGGGTTCCTCCGGCCATTGCCTCTAAAATAACCATACCTTGAGTTTCTGACTGGGAGGAAAAAACAAAAAGATCTGCATTGGAATAGTATTCCGGTATCTCTTCCGGAGGTACTTTTCCAGTCATAAGAACATATTTTTCCAGTTTATGGGCTTTAATATATTCTGCCATTGCGGCTTCTTCCGGTCCGGTTCCTGCAATAATGCATTGAAAGGGGACGGAGCTTCTCTTTGACAGTTTTTCGATCCCCTCCAAAAGAAAGTATGGATTTTTTTCTTTTGATAATCTAAAAACAGTAAAAAGTGTAAGCTTTCTATCCTTTTCTTTTGACACATTAGGCTTGTATCCTTCAAGTTCTATTCCTGTAGGCTGTACAATAATAAGTTTTCCTATGCCCAAGTTTCTGAGATATCTTTTGGCTGATTTTGTAGGGGCTATGACTGCATCACATGCAGAAGCAAATTCTTTAATAATTAGATGGGGAATCTGACCTCCAGCCAGATGGTGGAATATAGGAACATAGTGATTGTACTGTTCGAGCCTGGTGTGATAGGTAAAAACGACAGGGATTTTAAATTTTCCTGCAAGATGTTTTCCGACACTACCAAGCCAGAATGGATGATGAATATGCACAACATCGGGTTTTATGCTTTGAAATTTCTTTCGAATTGATAATGAGAATATATTTGATACTGGTACAATCAAGTCACCCTTTTTGTAGTGAAAAAGCGGGGAACATCTTATAATCCCGTTTTCGTTAACAGGTTCCTCTGGTTCATAGTTGGGGGCAAATATAAATACTTTATGCCCCTTAGCCTCCAGTCCTTTTTTTAAACGGGAAATAGAGATTGGAACTCCCCCGATAAATGGTAGATAATTGTTTGTAAACATTGCTATTTTTAAAGGTTTTGATTTATTTATTTTATCTATTACATTAGGATAATAATCAATTCTTACATTCAATTTTGAATACAGGACATATATTATAATAAAAACTATCGATAAAATTATAAGTACATTTAAAAAATATACATAAAACCATGATAGAAGTCTAAACCATAAAAATTCCAAAAAAGTAAGCTTAGATGAAATACTTTTCTCTTTGGGCCTGATAATTTGATATGTGGCTAAACCGTTATTTACACTAATTTTTATTATATGAAAAAAGCTCTCCGGATTATTTTCCAATAGCTCTCCACCACCACCACCTGAACTTATATAATCGACTCCACCTAACATATTCATACTGTAATATCCATTGCTCGAAGAAAATACTGCAGTAATTTTGGATTTGCTGAAAGTATCTGTTAAAAATGCCTTATAATTATCTTCCAAATTGTATTCTTTTTTAAGCTCCAAAAACTTATTATCTTCCCTGACAGGTGATCTATTCATAAAAATAAATTTATTTCTGAGATCAGAATGAATATTTAATAAGTCCTTAATCCAGGATTGCTGCCAGTCTTCAGATGTATTTCCAGTTG
>JALTGJ010000314.1 GCA_027077185.1 Spirochaetales bacterium
AAAATACCTAATATCAACAATTTCAATACACTGGAATTTACTTTTTTAACACATATTGATTCGGATAATTTTTTTGCTGTATTTGCTGGTGTTCTACAATCTACGGCCATATTTACTCCTTTTAATATTTTATTGTTACTTTATAATGTTTTTTATTTCATTTGTCAATATATTACAATAATTTTATTTATATTTATAGAATAATATTTTTTATATAAATTATTATCTGTCCAATACAAACTAATATATTGGTTAATTATTATATAATTAATAACAAATTCAAGAAACTAAGCTTGAAAATAAAATAATTAAAATTTAGACTATGTGAAATTGTTTTGGAAAGACTTTCCATGGTTTGAATATACCTGAATCTTATTCATAAAAATCAAAGGAAAGTGCTCGAAAAGAGGCTTGTGCGATGTCTATTGAATTGACTTGTTTTTGGCTTTTTTCGCCAGTTCTATTGCTCTTTATTAGAGAAGATGTTTTTTTGACATAGAAACTGAGACACAGCGCAAAAAGCTTGAAAACGATTATTGGAGTAAAAATGAAACCTGTTATAATATACATTTCAGGCTCACACCAGCATTCCGGCAAAACAGTTACCAGTATCGGCCTGCTTTCCTTGTTAAGTAAAATTTACCCCAGTGAGGAATTAGGCTACATAAAACCCGTTGGACAACAGGTAGTAAGACTTGAAGATGGAACAACAATCGACAAGGATGCACAGATAATTGACAAATTTAGCGAAATTCCAGCCCTTGATCTAAAAATAATTTCTCCTGTACAGTTTCCCCCGACCTTTACCCGGGAATATCTTAGTTCAAATGAACAGAACAAATTAACGGAAAAATTAAAATCTGAAATTACCAATGCAATGTATTTTTTAAGAAATAAAAGATTCATTATTGCTGAAGGAACAGGTCATCCTGGTGTTGGAAGCATAGTAGGTCTTTCCAATGCAGTTGTAAGTAATATGATTGGTGCTGATATAATATATATATCTGACGGTGGAATTGGACGGGCAATAGATAGAATGGAAACCGACCTGTTATACTTCAGACACATGGGAAGCAGATTAAGAGGAATTATTTTTAACAAAGTAATTGAAGAAAAAATTCCTACAATGAAAAAATATATAACAGAAGATCTTCTAAATAAGCGTTTCAGAGGTCTGGACAATCTTCCAATAAATATTTTGGGATACTTACCCAGAATAAAAACAATACTTAACCCTTCTATGAATCTTTTAAGGAAAAGATTTAAAAACCATAAAATAATTGGAAATATAAATGAAGCACCATGGCATAAACCAGTAAATAATATAAAAATCCTCTCTCTTGTTTCTGAAGCTCTGGATCTGGATGAACTGATCGATCCCGGTGATATTGTATTAATAGCAATAATGTCCCGAAACAGAAGATCCAGAATTTTAAAATACGCTGCAAAAATGAAAGGAAGGCTTGGGGGTCTTGTTCTTACATCTGCGAGAATGTATACCCTGTCTGATGAAATTGAAGAAATGATACTTGATGTTGGTATTCCTGCTTTTGTTGTTGAAGAAGATACAGCAGGGGCGGAAGAAATTCTGCTTGAGGCTTATGCTAATACCAAACTTCAAATATATGATAAAAACAAAGTATCAGAAGTAAAACAGCTATTTGAAGATTATATAGATTTTGACAAATTTTTAGATACATTTAAATCTGGTGTGTAGGGTACGGTTTAAAACCATACCCTACACACTTCGTTGCTGGGGGGCAAGGGCTTGCCCCTAATTTTCGATTGGTCTCTAAGTTAGTTTCCCTGTTTAGTAATAATCTGTTCAACCCTGTCTTTTGGTAAATTTGTTACCTTAAGGACAAAATCAATATCCGCTCCGTTTTTCAGCATCATTTCAGCAGTTTCCAGTTTACCTTCCAGTTTGCCTTCCAACTTACCTTCCAGCTTACCTTCCTGTCTTATTTTCATGGCTGTTGTCATAGCTATATCCCCTCCTTCAGGTGATATCTCACCTAATCTCTTATTTATAAAACCATTTTCTATCTCTGTGGTGTTCATTATGTAAAGAAGAAAAGAGATAACCTTTTCTCTTTTCTCATCTCTGAAGTAATCAATTAATAACGAAAATATGTATTTAAAATGTTCCTTTATGTACTCTTCGTCTGCCATGTGCTTAAAGAGCAGTGCAAGTACTTTATTTATACCGGAATTAAACTTCTCCTCAATTTCCCTGTCAGATTCTTTCGCCAAATCTGTAAGAATATATCCAAAGTCGGGAATAAAGCGCTTTAAGCTGTCATCTGCTCCAGGGAAAAATGAAAAAATTGGTTTAATGTCCCACTTCTCTTTACCATGGTAATAGATCATCGGTATTACCACGGGTAGTGCTTTTTTCTTTTTTACTGCATAGTTCCAGATATTAAGAATGTACTGCAACAGCTGAAGATATTCATTTTTAGGTTTATAGCTTTTATGTTCAAAGAGTATGCTTATCTTTATTTCTACAGAATTATTATAAACACAGCTAAAAACAAGATCTGAGTAATATTCTTTAAGTTCCTGGTCTATGTAGCTATTATTGTCATTCTTAAGTTTTTCAAGATCAAGATTTTCAAGCAAATCTTCTGGGAAAACAGATTCGATTAGGTCTCTGCTGTTCTCTATTATGCTCTGCATCTCTTTAAACAGTTTATCGTGGGCATTTATTATATGCTTCATACATTAAATATATACCTAATTGAATGCCTCCGGCAATAGAGCTTTTTGCGCTGTGTCTCATTTACTATGTCAAAAGAACATCTTATCTGATACAGAGCAGAAGCACTGGCGAAAAAAGCCAAAAACAAGCCAATTCAATGTACATCACAAAAGCCTCCAATAGAGAAAAGA
>JALTGJ010000315.1 GCA_027077185.1 Spirochaetales bacterium
TTCTCTATTAATAAGTATTCTTAAAGAAAAAATCATTGTCATACTTCTTGCAATAACTGTAGCTATTGCTCCCCCTCTTATTCCCATTCCCTCTAAGGGTCCCAGTCCGAATATAAGCAGGGGATCCAGAATCATATTGAATATAGCTGCTGAGGTCATAATAACACCTGTAGTTTTCATGTCCCCGGTTGCACGGATTATATTATTTCCTACCATTGGAATAACTACAAATATTACACCAATGTACCATATGGACATGTAACTTCTAATCAGGGTAAGAATTTCTCCCGATGCTCCCATTGCCCTGAATAGAGGGTAAATTGTAAGTTCTCCGGCTATAATAAATATAGCAACTATAAACAGAGCCAGGAGAAGTGCATTTGTAGACAGCATTTTAACCTGATTCCTGTCTCCCTTTCCAATTGCCCTTGAGATAACTGCACTAGCACCCATCCCAATTCCAAGAGCAATACTGTTAAGGACCATAACGACAGGAAAGGTAAAACTCATTGCAGCCAGAGCCTTTTTACCCAGCTGTCCTACATACAGTGTGTCTACCAGATTAAAAATTGTCATACTTAACATTCCGGCAATCATAGGTATTGTAAGACGAAACAACAGTGCTGAAATTTTTCCTTCTGTAAGTTTTGCTTTTATACTTTTATTCATATAGAATATGTTAATATAGATAGCTGGAATTATCTATACATAAGACGATAATTTATTTCGGGGGTTTCATGATAAAAAATCTACAGAAAATACACAGTAAAGAGTACATAGATAAAACCTTAACTGAGATGGAAGAAATCCTCCTTGGTCTTTATGGTCCAGAAGCTGGAAAGGATAATTATTTATATATGCTTACAGCCGTAGAGAATTATCTGGAATCTTTAGAAGACCCGGAAATAGATAAATATGCAAAATTCAATCCTGCAAGGCCTTATGAAAATCTTAAGGGCAAAGTTTTTGCAATTTCCTACCCTGATAATATATATAATGATGAAGATCCCACTCTTCAGACTTTAGGTTCAGTTCTTTCCCGGTATTTCCCTTCTGTAAACGGTATTCATATACTTCCGGAACGTATAATGAGCCATGCAGATGTATGGCCTCAGGATTTTTTGTCACTAATGCCTGCAGAAAATGCTTTGGAACTTGTTAAAAATTTACAAAATACAGGGATATTAAATGAAGACCGGTATATAACTGAAAAATATTCTGAACAAAGAGACAATATTGCTGAAGCACTTGGAGATGCTGTTACAATAATTCTGGATAAAGCCTTTAATTATCATTTTAATGATGGTGGTTTTTCCCAGATAACAAGATCAAAGGTTGATCCCCGGTTTGGTTCTGTAGAAGATATTAAGGATTTATCTAAAAATTATTCTATAATGCTTGATTATGTTGTAAATCATCTGGATATAGACAGTGATATTCTTGAAGCCTATAGAAAAGGAACAAATTCCGGAGATGCATTTATAATAATAAGTCCTGAAGAATATTCAGATGCTAAAACTAATGGGTCTTTGTACAAAACTTTCAGACCAAGACCATTCCCACTGTATACAGGGATGCGGAAACATCCTGTTTCCGGTACCGACATGAACAGAATTTTTGTGGATAGTGGGCTATCTCCTCTGGATAGCAGAATAGTTGAGTTTCTTTCCATCTATTTTAAAGTAGAAAATGATCAGGGTTTAAGTTCTTCAGATAAAAGAATTTTTTCAGAATTTTTAACCTGGCTGAAAGATAATGGATTTAAAGAAGAAAATTTGTTTACAAATTCACAGCTTCAGGCCAATCAGAAGGTTTTTAAAGCTGATTATATTAAAGATATGGATGACTTTCTAAAAGCAATAGAGATTGATCCCCAGTATAAAGATGTTTTTAATAGTAGTGATGATGCGGTATATGGCGAGAAATTTTTTGTTTACACAACCTTTAGTGAATCCCAGGCAGATATAAACCCCTTAACACCGGAAGGTTTTAAGATGATTATTGATGACCTGTATCACCTTCTTTCCAGCGGCCAGTTGGCAATGATGCGGATGGATGCAATAAAGTATCTTTGGAAGGAAAAGGGTAAGAAAAACTTTGATATGGAAGAGGGGAATAAATTTATTAATCTCATAAGGAAGCTTATGGCTTTAAGCTCTCCTTCAGTTCTGCCCCTGGATGAGGTAAACAGTCCTGATCCTGTTGTTTATAAAATGGAAGAGGGGGGAGGCTTCGCATATTTGTTTGGACCGGTTAATTCAACAATTACCGCATTTAATGAAGGGACTCTCCAGCCTTTAAAGAGTTATTATGAACTCTATAAAAAGAGTGTACCCGAAAACTTTGTTCCTTTTGTAATGCTCTCCACCCACGACGGCAGGTCTGTCCAGGGACTGGGAGTTCACAGGACGGATGGGCATGTAAGTATTAAACAGTTTTATAATTTAAAAAACATAATTGAAGAACAGGGTGGTAAAGCAAAGTTTCGAACTGTTCCAAAAGGAGAAATATCTGCAGATACTTTTTATAAGGTTATTACTGAAGCTGGTTTAGCTAATTATACGGATGCACTTTTAAGTATGTTTTTAAATGACCCATCTGGGAAGAATGGCAGTATGGCTCAAAAAGAATCAGGACTTGTCCTTTCATTACCAAAGAATCTTATAGATAGAGAAAAACTGCTTTTGCGCATGTCTGAAATATCCGAAATAGATCAAACTACTCTTTTATCTACCCCTGCTATTGATTTTTTTCTAAACTGGATTATAGATGGTAAAACAATATATGAACTTTGTTCCACCACCAGAAGTTCATTAAAATTACAAGCTGAGAATAGTGGTGAAATTGATCCCTTTCTGGAAGCTTCAAGGTTAGTTCTTGCCCAGGGATATGTTCTGACAATTGGTCAGTCAGTACCTGCGATCTATTTTAATGATTTGCTTGGTGTAAAAAATGATCTTCATGGAATGGAAATATCAGGTAAACCAAGAGATCTGAACAGGCATAAAAATTATCTTCCGGGCATGAATCTTGCCAATCCTGCAGATCCTTTTCAAAAGGCTTATATTCCACTAATAAATAAATTACTGGAACTTAGAACTACTGACAAAGCCTTTTATCCGGGGAGTATGGAATTTGAGTTTATAGCTTTAACGGATACAGTTTTTCTGAATCATCCTTATTACAATGGGGAGCACTCCTTTATTATTGGAAACATTTCTGATAAACCTGTCCTGTACAATCTTGATCTTTCGACTTTACAGGGAATAGATACCTGGTCAGATTTAAAAAGCAGTAATTCTCTAACAGATGGAATTTCGGGATCAACTTTTTTAATGGATAAGCAAAGAAATTTAAATCTGGAAATTCCTCCATATGGTATGCTCTGGTTAAAGTAGGTCTTATTTTCAAGTATTGCCCTTTGTGGCTTAGGGAGTCTGACTTTTACCCTAAAACTGCCTAAACGTATTTTCAATTCCTAATATTGCCATTCTGGATCTTAATTTACGTTCTGTAATTCCGAGTTTTCTTGCTGCTGCACTCTGATTGCCTTCGTATTTATTCAAAGTACTTCGAATAATTTGCGACTCAAATCGAGCCATTTTTTCGTTATATCCGCTTTCTTCTGCAAATAAAAGTTCAGTTTCAATTCCTGAACTTTTCTGCAGTATCTCAGGTAGCTCTTTTGTTGTTATTGTCCCATTCCTGGAAAGAGCAAGAGCATATTCAATTATATTCTCCATTTCTCTTATATTTCCGGGATATGGGTAACTTACAAGAAGGCTGTGGGCATTTTCAGTTAAAATTGTATTTTCAATTTCGTGTTTTTCTCCAATTACCTTAAGAAAGTGGTCTATTAAAGAGGGAATGTCTTCTCTTCTGTCCCTGAGTGGTGGAATGACAATAGGGATAACGTTGATTCTGTAGAATAGATCTTCTCTAAATTTACCTTCTTTTATCATCTCTTCCAGATTTCTGCTTGTTGCAGCGATTATTCTTACATCACTAGTTAATGTCTTATTTGATCCAATTCTCTGGAACTCTCCAAACTGTAATATTCTAAGTAGTTTAGTCTGGATAGTAAGGGGTATATCCCCGGCCTCATCTATAAATAAAGTACCCCCATGAGCTTCTTCAAATCTTCCTTTTCTGGTAGCTTCAGCACCGGTAAAAGAGCCTTTTTCATATCCGAACAATTCACTTTCAATAAGGCTTTCTGGCAGTGCTGCAATATTTACAGTTATAAATGGTTTCTCTTTCCTGGGACTGGAAAAATGGATACCTCTGGCAAATAGCTCTTTCCCTGTACCGCTTTCCCCCCGTATAAGAATATTTGCATCCGTCTGGGAAGCTCTGGCGGCTATATTGACTATATTGTTCATTTTTTGGCTTTTAAAAATAATACTGCTGGAAAAATGTTTGGTTTTGATTTTTACCTGTTTAAGCAGTTTTTCATTTTCCTGGATAAGGTTCTTTAACTCAAATATTTTAACCAGTCTGTTTTTAAGTACTTCAAAGCTGATAGGTTTTATTATAAAGTCATTTGCACCCTTTTTCATCAGCTCAATAGCTTCGTTGGTTGTTGTTCCTGAGGTTAATATAATAACCTCACATTCCGGTTTTTCTGCTTTAACTCTTTCCAGAACCTCTTTACCGGTAATATCCGGCATGAAATAATCGCTTATAACAAGATCAATATGGGCTTCGGACAGTATTGAAATAATTTTTTCCCCGTCTGAAGCATACGTAGCTTTGCATGGGGGATATTCCATTTTTTCAAACATAAGTTTGAAAAGTTCCAGTTGAGTAGGATCATCATCAATAATAAGGACATTTAATATTTTCATAGTTAGTCGCAGTATAGTTATTTTCGACTATTTTGTCGATATGAGGATTGTGCGATGTTTACACTTTTAGGATTTGGGGGCTATATTGCGCAGTGTATTATCACTGGATTAGAGAACAACTACTATTATAGTCCAAAATGTGGGACAGCGCAAATAGGATAGCTTGATAAGGTTGAAAATTGTAAAACGATTTAAAGGGAATGAAACCACCTCCTTGACGAAGGTGGCTATTTAATTGGGTAATATCTATAATGCGTAGGTAAATGAAGCGCCCAAACCAATCAAAGGTACCCAGAATAAACCAAGGTGCATTCGATCGCCCAGGTTAAAATTGAAATCTCCTGAGACAGTAAATTTATTGTCAATAATACCGGGATAAATAGTAGCGGTTGCCCATCCCATATTATATCCAACAAGGCCTACGGCCAGTGCCTGTAATCCTCCATGGTTAACATCTTTATAACTGATACTTCCGGTTCCCAGCAAAGCTTCATAGCCAAGTCCCGCCGCGACACCCACATATACAGGAAAGTGAATTAAATCGTTAACCTGCTCGGAATTCAAGAAAATATATTTGGCATAAGCACTGAGTGTTAGATAATCATCCTCAATTTCACTTCCATAAGCATCTTGCGTAACAATACCCAAAAACCCAATGCCTCCACCTGCACTGAGATTCTTGACTCCAGGTATTTTAGTTTCAAAAATTGCTCCAGCGGGAAATACCTCTACAGGAATAACTACAAAGCTACCATAACCCAAAGATCCCTGAACCATCATGTCAGATTTTTCATTTTGAAATGATATCCACTGAAAAGAGAAAGCGGAAGTTGCTATAAATAGAAAAATAGCTGTTATGGTTAATATTTTAGATAGTTTTTTCATTTTTTTCTACTGTCCCATGTTTTCAAAAGATTCAACACGAACAAGCAGATGTTTAAACATACCAAAACCGGCATTAACAAATTCAGTTCTTCCTACAATTTTAATGGTGTCTCCGGCTTTACCTTCACTCATAAGTTTATTCGCTTCATCTGTCTGGGGGAGTCCAATAAGAAAGCTGTCAAGAGATGTTACTACTTTCTCATCATAGGAAGTCCCCGGCTCATTATGGTTCATTAGAATAACGCTTGCAATCTGCGGATATAATGCCTGAAAAGGCAATGCTTTAACATCGGTTCCGAGAAACTGTGTTTCAAAAGTGACATATCTGTTTGCATTAGACTCCATTTTATTTTGATCAGCAAGTTCCTGCCATGTTACCTTTTCCAGTGAGACTGCTTTTGGTACAGGTTTAGACATGCACGAGGCAAAAGATAGTAAAATTATTAGAATTATTAAAATGTAAATAGCTTTTTTCATGTAATCTCCATTGTGATAGTTTTTACGTTTAAAATAGTTGTAGCCGGCAGATTATTTCAACCCCTTTTTCAAGTTTAAAGTATTGATGGGAGATATACTTTTTTCCATCCAGATAAAAATTCCTCCTTTTTTATATTCCATATCTGATATATGTCTCTCACAAACTGCCATAGTATGTTTATTGTAGCAATATCCATGCCAAAAAAGAGAACTTTGATTAAGCTGATCTTGGCCGTTTTATTCCCTGAATATATCGATATGGTGGAATCGTATGCGACATAAATGTCGAGTAATCCGACCCTGAAGACGAAAAAGAAGGTTTGATAGTTATCCGTTATGGAAAACTGTAAAATAATCAGACGTATGGTTTCTATTATAGTTTTTAACTGTTATTCATGATGCATGAAGTCCTCTCTCGCTACTTCCACCTTTTTTGTAACGAAGGTCTTGTGTGTATTTAGATGATAGCTTTTTTGGCACACTTATTGCTAGTATATTTATGAAAGGAGGGCGGCATGGAATTAAACAGTATTTATAAAACATCTGATCCAAAAGAAGATCTGGTTGAAAATTTGCAGTTCTCTGTTCTTTCTGTTGAAGGATTGTTGGATACAATAATTATCGAACTCCAGGGAATAATAAATACATACAATGTTGTAAGCTTTAAAGAACACTTATATCTTCTTATTAAACAGGGGTATGTAAATATTATATTTGATATGACTCATATTGAATATATTTCTGCAAGCGGGGTTGGATTGTTTATCCAATTATTAAGCACTATTAGAAAAGAGAGCGGAGATATTATCCTTACAGGCCTGCAGAGTAATGTTGCAGAAATATTTGATATTTCAGGACTTTCAGATTTTTTTACTGTCAGCAGCTCTGTAAAGTACGGTTTGAAGATGTTTAAAAATAATAGGAATTATTAGCAATACTAATAATTTTCTATTTCAAAATTTAATATTAACCGATACTCACAGAGTACGGGCTTTTATTTTGATAACCCTTGGGGACATCCTGGTGGTTATCCCTGGAGTGGTAAATGAAATTAACCAATTTTGTAAAATATTTTTTAATTCTATCCGTTATTTTTTTTGCCGGTTGTCCTAATACAATGATAGGTCTTGGAGATAAGGTTGATATTGATGCACCAACTGTTTCTATTGGAAAGTATGGTGATGGATCTGTTATTGTGAATGGTGATTATGTAAGGGGTGAAGTTATTCTAACAGGATCTGCCAGTGATGATATAGGAATCCAGTCTGTAAAGCTGTCTTTTGATGGAGGCCTTACCTTTTTCAATGCAACTGTCTCATCTGACCAGAAGTCCTGGTCTTATACAGTAGATACTGCAGCTTTTGAAGATGGGGAAAAAGATATTATTGTTCTGGTAAGTGACACTTCAGCCAGTCCTAAAACCAGTGAAGAACGACTGCTGCTCTATTTTGATAATACACCGCCTGTAGTTGTGGTAAAAAGTCCAGTTGGGTATGCAGATAATGTATATTCTAACTCAATTTTGAATCTAAAAGGGGAAGCGGCAGACCCTTTTAGGATAAGAAATGTTGATGTTGAGCTTATGACAGGAGAAGGTGTTTTGAGTTCTGTTGATGGTACAAATAGCTGGTCTGCTGTTTTTACAAGTCAGGGAACGGGTACTTATTCATTTAAAGTAACAGCAGAGGATTATGCAGGTAACAGAAGTACTCATTTTTATCATTATGATGATATTTTAATACAAAACAGCAATGTATATATTACTCCTGAAGATGTCTATAGAGTAGAGAATGGTGAAGATATTTCTAATCTTACCAAAAGTGAGCTAGTTGGTTCGGATGGTAGTGGTGGGATACAATTATCCTCAGTCACTTATGAAATCGATATGAGTGCAGATGAGCCAGTTATTGTTCTTAGTAATCCAGATCCTAATGCTTCTGCAGATGAAAATATTCTTCCAGGGAATTCAAAAGCCATTGGATCTGTTACTGATGATGATGCGGTAGATGACTCATCAATAGAAATATCTATCGATGATGGTTCTTTTGTTCCTGTTACTACTGTAAGTGGAAGTGGTCAGTTTGTCAGGTGGGAACATGATTTATCTTCACTTGGTTCTGGTTCTCATACTCTTCAGGTGCGAAGTTCAGATATATATGGGGTATCAAAATATTCTTCTGTAGTAAGTTTTTTTATAAATCTCGGTGCACCTGAAATTACTATTACTTCGCCATTAATGGGATCATATAAAGATACCGGTAATTTTAATATTACAGGTACTGCACATGATGGAGAGAGTGTTACAGAAATCAAAATTAGTTTTGATGATGGATCAACGTGGAATGATATTTCAATAA
>JALTGJ010000316.1 GCA_027077185.1 Spirochaetales bacterium
GGACATAATCAACTCTTTTGCAGGCCTCAGACCTGCAGCTACAACTGAGGATTTTATAATTTCTCTTTCAGAAAGGGCTTACAATTTTATCAACGTAGGCGGTATACAATCTCCAGGACTTACCGCCTCGCCGGCTATTGCCGAAATGGTAAAGGATATCCTGAAAAAAGCGGGAGTAACCCTTATAGAAAAAAGGGACTTTAATCCATATCTTGAAAAGCCTAAAAAGTTAAGGGAAATTCAATTTGAAGGAGCAGAGGATCTGTATAAAAAAGATCCGGCCTATGCCAACATTATATGTCGATGTGAAAATGTATCCGAGGCGGAAATAGTAGAAGCTATCAGGAAAGGCCATACAACATTGGATGGAATAAAGTTCTATACAAGAGCCCAAATGGGGCGCTGCCAGGGTGGATTCTGTTCCTATAAAATCATCAAAATTATAGAGAGGGAAACTGGTCTTACTCCATTCGAAATAACAAAAAGAGGCGGCAAAAGTATGCTCTTCAAAGATAAAGTTGGCTTTTAACAGGAGTGTAAGATGACAAATAAAAAATACGACGCTATAATTATTGGCGGCGGTGCTGCGGGAATGTCAGCCGCAAATAGGCTTGGCAGATCCGGATTAATGGTTGCACTGCTTGAAAGGGAAGCCCGGCTCGGAGGAATCTTGAATCAATGCATTCACAACGGTTTCGGCCTCCATTACTTCAAAGAAGAACTGACTGGACCCGAATATGCCTATAGATTTTTAGAACCGGTAAGCTCAAACCCACAAATTGACACATATCTTGAAACAACTGTGGTAAATATTAAAAAGGACAATAATACAAAAATTATTCAGGGATATTCTAAAAATTTTGGGCTGGTTCAGCTATCATCCAATGCTGTAATTCTTGCGATGGGTTCAAGAGAAAGAAACAGAGGAAATATAGGCATCCCCGGGACGAGGCCCTCAGGAATATTTACAGCCGGGCTAGCCCAGAGGTTCGTAAATATTGAAGGAATTAATCCAGGTAAAGAGGTTGTTATCGTCGGTTCTGGTGATATAGGGCTAATAATGGCAAGAAGAATGACCTGGATTGGTTCAAAGGTGAAAGCAGTAATCGAAATTCAACCATACCCTTCAGGTCTAACCCGAAACATTGTACAATGTTTGAATGATTTTAATATTCCCCTATATCTTTCCCACATAGTTTCAAGAATATACGGCGCTGACCGTATTGAAGGTGTTGAAGTAACTCCAATTCACAGCGGAAAACCGATATTTGATAAAAGCTTTAAAATAGGGTGCGACACCCTCCTGCTATCGGTAGGACTTGTACCCGAAAATGAGCTGTCAAAAAAGGCAGGCGTTTTAATTAATCCCGATACACAGGGGGCATATGTGGACGCTCATATGATGACCTCTGTAGAGGGGATATTTTCCTGTGGGAATGTACTTCATATTCACGACCTTGTAGATTACGTTACCGAAGAATCCGAAAGAACCGCAAACTTTTTGATTAAATATCTGGACGGCGCCATCCAAAAGAATCTTTATCCGGTAAAAAGCGGTTCAAATATCAAATATGTTCTACCGAACTGGTACGATCCATCAATATCCAACCATTTCTATCTCAGGTCTATGATTGTCAAAAACAATGCAAGGCTAACTGTAAAGCAAAATGACGAAATTGTTAAGGAAAAAAAGCTTATTCATGTCCAGCCGTCAGAAATGGTTTCTGTAAAATTGGCAGAAAAGGACCTTGCAAAATATATTGATCCAGAGAAAAAGGAAAATGCATTAGAGTTTTCTATTATCTAATGGAGGTAGCCATGAAAAAAGAGCTAATATGCATATCATGTCCCATAGGATGTAGATTAACCCTTGAATATGATGAAGACAACTTAAACTACGATTCAATTAAGGTTAGTGGAAACCTCTGTCCAAAGGGTGAAATATATGGCAAAGAGGAGATACTTGCTCCTAAAAGGGTAGTCACGGCTACCGCATCAATTGAGTCAAAGATTCAAAAGAGAATCCCATTAAAAACAGTCAAACCTATTAACAAAGAATTAATATTGGATCTGCTTAAGGAAATTTACTCCCTTAACCTAAAGCCACCTATAAAGATAGGAGACATTGTAATAAAAAATTTCAAGAACAGCGGCATAGATATTGTTGCAACGGCAGAGCTCCCGGAGTAAAATTACATCTATATATTTAAAATCTTAATGGAAATACATATGGAGAACATAATGCCTGCAACCTTGCGGTCTACATTATCTTAATTAAAAAATTTACCTAAAAAAGAGAATATGCATAATGATTGATAAAAAATGAATACAAACATCTAAGCCTAATACAATTTAATTTGCCTTCGGACTTAAAAGAACATTTTCAATCGCATGGATTCTTTTTTTAAGAATGCTTGCCTTCTCATAATCTTCCAAAAATATTGCCAAAAACTTCTGCTTATAGAGATCTACCAGCTCATCGATCACAAGATCTTTCCTGTCTATTAGGGATATTATTTTAGAAAGATCAAATCCTCGCATTTGAGAATTGAGTTTTTTTTCAATATTTTTTAATTGTATTATCTTTCTGTTGATTAATTTTATATTCATACTCTTTTTTACATAATCCCTTATTTCATCCATCAATCTTCCAGACTCATTTATAAGTTGAGGGACACTCTCTTCCTCTTTTTTCGTGTTTAACTTCTCTTTAAACGCCAGAAGATACTCCTGCATCAAATTATTATACCTCTCTATCTGTCTTTTATATAGTCCATTTATATCTGAAATTGTTTTAGGGATAAAAATCTCTCCGCCATTAATCAAATCTACATTGTGGGATTCTGCAATATAGAGAAGCTTCTCATAACTCTCA
>JALTGJ010000317.1 GCA_027077185.1 Spirochaetales bacterium
CCATCAATAATTTCATCTTCCATAACAAACCTTACCTTCCAGACAATAATCTCAATAGTCAGCTTTTTGCGCTGTTACACATTTTGAATTAAATAAATGCTCTTATCTAATGCAAGGGCAATTCACTAGCGCAAAAAGCCATACAATCGTAAAAAAGAGCCACATAACAAAAGCCTAATAGTAGATCTCATTTGACAGGATATATCGAAATATGAAAAAATGCAATTAAACAATTTGGTGCTTCAATAACAATTGAAAATATTATCTATTAGGAGTGAGTGTTAAACAAAATATCACCTTTCGGTCTGAGGAGTATAAGGATGTTAAAAGAATCAGTATTCTGAATCTGCCAATGAATTGCCTGGAAAGAACTCTGATAGATATTACAGTCAGACTGAGAGACAAAGGAGGGGTGTTTAAGGTACTGGAAGCCTTTAAAAACACCATTGACGATATAGCTTTTGAAAAGCTGGTTAATTATCTTGATTACTCTATGGCAAAATAATCACAATAGGAAAATCCAACCCCTTACTGGAATGAAATAAATTGGATTCACATATAACTCTATTGTAAAAAGGCAAATTTGCTATCTCTGAGGCCTTCTAAGCCATAGGTCAGAAGTTCGAACCCTCCTGGAGGTTTTTGTGATGTACATTGAATTGACTTATTTTCTGCTTTTTTCGCCAGTGAACGATCCATATTTCAGAGAAGAAGTGTTTAATAAATTCAATATCTGACACAGCGCAAAAAGCTTTCCCGGAAGTAGGCCTACTCAGCAAATTCCAATAGTTCTATCAGTTCTTTGACAGCTTCTTCTTTCTGAACAACCTTTGTCTTTCGAACTGCTTTTCTGATAATGGTTTCCCATTGTTTTTCAGGTTGATCTACCCGCATCTCTACAAATTTCATAAGTATATCCTCATTATCAGCAATGCCATAGATCTTTTGGGTATCAAAAAACAACATATCATGAAGCTGATTTATATAATCCCCAACTGATAGAGAGTCCCTGTTTAATTTGTTCTGAATGTATTCATCTTTCTTACGGGCTCTTCGTAACTCTCTATCACTTCTGGCTATATCTGTACTTTTCATTTTCAGTACCTCCACTAGGCAAAGAGTATACATTAAATTATGGGAAAAAATCAAGGTTCAAGATAAGTAGAACCTAAGTAGAAATCATAAAAAGTTCAAAAAAAAAATATATTTGTAAAATTCCAACTTATAGAGTAGAATGGTTCAGGAATTATCCCAAAGAACCTAAGGGAAATTCTTTTAACCCGGCGAATGTCGGAAAATAAAAGTTTTACAAATTTACTGGAGGTAAATATGAAAAAAGGTTTATTAATTGCACTTGCTATTATGCTGGCAATTACCATGAGTGTAAGTGCCGGTGGTGCTGCAGACAGCAGTAATGCACCACAGCGACAGTTTGCTACTATTGGAACAGGTGGGGTTACAGGTGTTTATTATCCTGCTGGTGGATCAATCAGCAAAATGGTAAATAAAAAATCTGATGTTTATGGTCTAAAAGTTACCGTTGAATCTACCGGTGGATCTGTATTTAATATTAATGCAGTTATGGCTGGTGATCTTGAGTTTGGTATTGTTCAGTCAGACAGACAGACTCAGGCCTGGGAAGGTACAGCAGAATGGAAAGATGCCGGACCCCAGAAGGATTTAAGAGCTGTTTGTGCTTTATATCCTGAATCAGTTACCCTTATGGCAGCTGTTGATGCAAATATAAACTCTATTGAAGACCTTAAAGGCAAGGTAGTTAATATTGGTAATCCAGGATCTGGTAACCGTGGTAATGCAATTATTGCACTTGAAAATGCTGGACTTAACTGGGAAACTGATATTAAAGCAGAAAGCCTAAAGGCTTCAGAAGCAGCTAAAATGCTGCAGGATGGACGTATTGATGCATATTTCTACACAGTAGGACATCCAAATGGTTCTTTTAAAGAAGCTACTGCCGGAAAAAGAAAGGTAAAATTTGTTCCAATTACAAATATTGATAAACTTCTTGAAAAATACCCATATTATGCAAAGTCAGTTATTCCTATTGAATACTATCCAAATGCTGCAAATACAGAGGATGTTGAAACCTTTGGTGTAAAAGCTACTCTTATTACATCCGCAAAGGTTCCTGACGATGTTGTATATGCAGTTACAAAAGAAGTTTTTGATAATCTTGAGGATTTTAAATCTCTTCACCCTGCATTTGGTGTTCTGACAAAAGAAAATATGATGGAAGGACTTACAGCTCCCCTTCATCCAGGCGCTCTTAAATATTTTAAAGAAGCTGGTCTAAAATAATTTCCAGTTTAAAGTAAGTACCGGTATCCTGACTGATACCGGTGCTTTTTATTTCAATTAATATTTACAAAATCATTATAAGCCTCAGGCTTTAGCTTATTACAAGGAGTGACAATGGAGATTCAGGGGAACGAAGCGGACATCAAAGAAGCTCAAAGGATTGCAGAAGAAGCTGAAAGCGGTAACAGACATGTAAGCGGCATTTCAAAATGGTTTATTCCAATAATAGCCTTGTCGTGGTCTCTGTTTCAGCTCTCAGTTGCCTCATTTCTTCTTTTGGATTCTACCTTTGTTCGGGGGATACATCTTGCCTTTGCCATCTCACTGGTTTATTTAAGCTATCCTATGTTTAAAAAATCCAGAAAAAATAAAATGCTTAATTTCCTTGCACGTTCAGATAGATATTCTATTATTGATTACCTTTTTGTTATTGTTGCAGTCATAGCAGTCCTTTACCTTCTTTTGGATTTTGTAGGAATCAGTGGGAGACAGGGATCCCCACTAACAAGAGATCTAATAATTGGAACCCTTTTGATTCTCTTTTTACTTGAAGC